>DASXGD010000262.1:0-9465 GCA_036489245.1 Occallatibacter sp.
AGGCGCGCCAGGGCTTCGCGGTGCTCGACCGAGCAGTAGCCTTTGTGGCTGGCCAGCCCGTAGCCTGGATACAGGCCATCAAGTTCGACCAGCAGGCGGTCGCGATAGACCTTGGCCAGGATGCTGGCCGCGGCGATTGAAAAGCTTGTCCCGTCGCCCTGGATCACCGCCTGCTGCGGGCAGGGCCACTCGATGGTGTCGATGCCGTCGATGAGAAGGTAGTCCGGCGTGAGGGCTAGCTGGGAGACCGCGGTGCGCATGGCCAGCAGCGAAGCTTTGCGGATGTTGATGCGGTCGATGGTCTCCACATCAATGGCTGCAATCGCCCAGGCTACAGCGTTCTCCCGGATCTGAATGTCCAGCTCGTTGCGCTTCTTTTCGGAGAGCTTCTTCGAGTCGTCGAGGCCTTCGATCCGGCACTTGGGCGCCAGGATCACGGCCGCAGCGACGACTGGCCCGAACATTGGCCCGCGGCCCACCTCGTCGCATCCCGCGATGCGCAGGAAGCCGAGCTTGCGCGCAGTTCGCTCCAGCTTCCAACCGCATACCCGGGATTTGGCTTTGGCCATGAAGCCAGTATAAAAACGAAAACCCTCAGCCCGTAGAGGATTGAGGGTTCCTGTTGTGCAAAAGGGGGTTCGAAACCTGCTACCGGAGTTTAAGCCTTGGCGGTTTCGCGATCGACTTCCTTGAGGCGGGCGGCCTTGCCCCGGAGTCCGCGGATATAGAACAGCTTGGCGCGGCGGACTTTGTAGCTGCGGACCTTCTCGACCTTGTCGACGACCTTGGAGTTGAAGGGAAAGATGCGCTCGACACCTTGCCCGAAGCTCATCTTGCGAACCGTAAATGTGCCTTGAGGCCCGCGGTTGATGGCAATGACCAGGCCTTCGAAAGCCTGCAGGCGCTCTTTATCGCCTTCCTTGATCTTGACCTGAACGCGAACCTGGTCGCCGGGCACGAAGTCGGGGAGATCGGTGCGCTTCAGCTTGTCGGCCAGGCGCTGCATAACGGGATGGATTGACATGGTTTCTTCCTGCAATTGAACTCAGAACTTCAAGTTTACCAGAGAAGTGGCTTAGCTGCCTAATCTCTTGCAGCCATTCGAGTTCCCCGTGTTGTATAGTTTCGGCCATGGACGAAAAGCGTGAATTGTTGCGGCACACCGTGGCCAGCCTCGCCTACCGGGTCGCGCGCGTCCTCGACGGCGCGCCCGAAGACTTTGCCCAGTTCGAAGGGGCCGGCCGGCAACCGGTTCAGATCCTGGCCCACATGAGCGACTTGTTCGACTGGGCGCTGAGCACCGTCCAGGGCCGGGAGAAGTGGCACACGTCACGGCCGCATTCCTGGGCGATCGAGATTCAGCGGTTTTTCGCCGCGCTTCATGCCTTCGACGCATACCTGGCGTCGAGCGAGCCGATGTACGCGGCGATGGAACCTTTATTCCAGGGACCAATCGCTGATGCGTTTACCCACGTCGGCCAACTTGCCATGATGCGACGCCTGGCGGGGTCACCCACCCGCGGAGAAAATTTCTACGTGGCGGATGTGAGGGTGGGCCAGGTGGGCGCCGAACAGCCGGCCGCGGTTCAGCCTTTCCGGTAAGTCCAGTCGTTTACGCAAAGCCTCTGAGCGTTCAGCCCGGAGAACACATGACCGCGATTAAGAGCTTCCTCGTCCTGGGAGATCAGGTCGACATGCTGGTAACGCACAAGATGACCGGTGGAAGCTCAGCAACCCTGCTCGAGTTCTCGCCTCCGGGCGGCGGACCACCGCCTCATCGGCACCAGAACGAAGATGAGACCTTCTATGTTGTCGAAGGAGATTATGAATTCCTGGTCATGGCGATCGGGTCAAGGCTTCGGCCGGCGATTCGTCTTATCGCGGGCGCGGAACGATTCACGGCTTTCGAAACTGCGGCACAACGATCGGCAGAATACTGATCTTTGTTCAGCCGGGCGGTTTTCAGAATTATCTCGAAGAAATCTCGCCGCTTTCGGTGCCCGCCGATCTCTCGAAATTGATTGAAATCTCCAATCGATATGGCACCTTCTTTCCCGGGATTTCAACGGAGTGAAGTCACTCCACCAGTCCGCATTTCCCGCCACCCGCACCCCCCGTCTCGTCCTTGCACAATCATGCGCACCATTTTGCATTTTATTTCTATCGGTTCTGCCACCATAGAGGGGAAAGGGGAGGATCGGAGTGCGGCCTCACGCGGAACCGAAGGCGCAGAAAACAATTCCGGTTTCGTTTTGAACCGTTTAAGTGGCCCAAAACGGCCATTTTGGACCGTTTATATTCGCGGAATGGCGCGCATATCCGTATTATCTTCAGTAGCTTGCAGGGGAAAGTTCAAGCCGGAATGGGTACCCCACCCCCCTGGGTACTGTGAAACTGTGAGAAATCCAGGCGAATTCGAGTGGGTCATGGGGCGGTTCGTGGGGCACCCGAATTTTCGCTTTCGACGCGAATCGATTCCAGCATGCGCCGGTCTTCGCCGCTCAACGCGGCCTTCTCGAGGAGGTCTGGCCGGTTGGCGAGGGTTTTGCGTAGCTGCTGTTCGCGGCGCCAGCGCCTGATCTGCTGGTGATCGCCGTTCAACAAGACTTCGGGGGTCCGCAGCCCGGCAAATTCGGCCGGCCGGGTGTAATGGGGATAGTCGAGCAAGCCCCCAGCGCCGTGTTGGGAGCGCGGGACGCCTTCCTGGCCGGTAGTGATCGCGGCATCGGGCGCGCCGAAGCTTTCAAATTCACCTGACGCTTCGTTGCCCAGCACGCCGGGAATGAGGCGCATGGTGGCGTCGAGCACCACGGCCGCAGCCAGTTCGCCTCCGCTCAGCACATAGTCGCCGATCGAAAGCTCCATGTCGCAGTAGAGTTCGTTGATGCGCTCGTCCACGCCTTCGTAGCGGCCGCAAATAAGGATGAGGCGGTCGCACCCGGCGAGGTCGCGGGCCACGGCTTGCGTGAACGGCTTTCCTTGCGCCGAAAGCAGAATCACCCGCGTCATCAATTCAGGATTGTCATCCTGAGCGGAGTCGGTTGCGCTGTGCGCGACCGGCGCAGTCGAAGGACCTGCGGTTCGGGCAATCGGGTCGCCAACGCCCATACCCCGCTTCGCGCCGATCCCCAGTGCCTCCAGCGCTTCGGCGAGGGGCTCGGGCTTGAGCACCATGCCCTCGCCGCCGCCAAAGGGCCGGTCGTCCACGGTGCGGTGCCGGTCGTGGGTGAAATTGCGCAGATCGTGCAAGCCCACCGTCACCAGCCCGTCGGCCTGGGCCCGGCGCACGATGCCGTGCTCGAAAAAGCCCGCGAAGAATCCGGTAAAGATGGTGATGATGTCGAAGCGCATCGCCTGAGTCCAAGCATATCGTTCGCGGTGAGCTGCTCGCTACGCACTGGAAGCTAACAGCTAAAAGCTGCCGTTTGTGCTCTAATGTTGCCCAACCATCATGGCTGACATTGAAGGGTTGCTAAACCGCTGGAAATCGGCGGGCGTTCTTGAAGGTGAGACGGCCGAGCGCATACGAGCGTGGGAATCGGACCAGAAACATCCGTCCGGTCTGCGCTGGCAGGGAATTGTCGCCCTCATCCTCGGCGGCATTCTGCTTGCAACTGGCGTCATTCTCTTTGTCTCGGCGCACTGGGACGACCTCAGCCCGGGGACGAGGTTCGCGCTCGTAGTCACGATGGTCGCCCTCTTTCATCTGAGCGGGGGAATTGCGCGCGAGAAGTACCTTGGATTGTCGACGGCGCTGCACGCTGTGGGTACGGTCTCGACAGGCGCGGCGATCGCGCTGGTCGGACAGATCTTCAACATCGAGGAGCACTGGCCCGCGGCAGTGCTGATGTGGGCCCTGGCCGCGCTGGCGGGGTGGGCGCTGTTGCGCGATGAAGCGCAACAAACACTGGCGCTGCTCTTGTTTCCCGCATGGATTTTCTGCGAGCTCAAGTCTTACACCGATTTGCACATCGGCCAGGTGCCTTACCTGGGCCGCTTTCTGCTGGTCTGGGCGATCTTCTACTTCACCATGCTCCTGGACTCGCGGCGCAAGGCAGTTCGGGGGATACTGTTCGCGGCGGCGGCCATTGCAGCGGTGGTTGGCACGGTGATGATGACCAGCGCCTGGGCGTCGTGGTCCGCATCGCAAACCGCCATTCCGTTTGGAACGCGCTTCTGGGCGTGGACGGTCATTGCCGTTGTTCCGCTGACGATTGCCGCGTTCAGGGGACATTGGGGTCTGATCCCGCCGGCATCCGCGGTCGCCGTTGCCGTCGCCCTGCCCTGGTGCCAGCGCACCTGGATCGAGCACTACGAATACGGGCAGGGCGTGAAGGGATCATTTACCCGGAGCGATCCCAACCTGCTCGCCCACGTGCTGGTCGCCGCGTTTGCGGTTTTTATGATCGGGTGGGGCGTGCGCCGGGCGAGTCGAGCATTGGTCAATCTCGGCATTGTGTATTTCGCGATTGCCGTCACATGGTTCTACTTCAGCAACATCTTCGACAAGGTAGGGCGCTCGCTTGGCCTTATCGGTCTCGGGATTCTCTTCCTTGCCGGCGGGTGGGCTCTGGAGAAAGCTCGCCGCGGCCTGCTGGCCCGCATGAGCCAAGCCGGCGTAGCCAGTGAGGAGGCGCGATGAAGGCTGGACGAGTGAAGCTGCCGGGCGCCTCGGTGGCCCTGCTTGTAATCCAGTTGGCGCTGGTGTGCTCGGTGGCTGCGAAATATCAGTACCAGCGCTGGTCGTGCCCGCGGGTGTGGACGCGCACGGCGGCATACGATCCTGAACTGGTGATGCGCGGCCGTTATTTGAGCCTTCAACTGATGGTTGACGGCTGCCAGAGCACGCTCCCTTCCGCAAAGCGAGCCGACTTTCCGCGCGACGTCAATGGCGCCGCAGTCCAGGGACAGTATGCCATCCGAGGTGAGGGCAACGTGGAGTTTCCGGCTGAATTGAAGGTTGCCAATCAGCAACTGTTGGCGATCGCGATTCGAGACGAGGAAAAGGGTAGTGCGGGTCGAAGGGTGGCCGCATCGCCCGGCGTGCCGTGCGACCAGATGCGGCTTGTCGATCCGGTCAACTTCTATATCGCCGAACACGCGCACAGTCCGCTCCCCCTTGCGCGGGGCGCTGAGTTGTGGATCGAGGTGACGGTGCCGCCGAAGGGGCCGCCGCGGCCCATCCAACTGGCGCTTAAACAGGATGGACGGTGGGAGCCGCTGGCGTTTCAATGAGCGTGCTCACGGTGTGCTCGTTGATGTGAGGCTGTTCGGCGCGGCCCTGCGGGACGCGGCCCGTCTTTTGCATTCTTAACCCAGGAGTGCGCTGCGTTTCTCCTGGGCTAATTTTCGAATCGTCCCTCCGGGACGGTGCAAACCCGTTTCCTACACGTTCAGGTCTGTCAGTCCTTCGGGGAGGGCCATCTCCACGCTCCGGGCGTCGAGGTCCACTTTGCGCAGATAGATTTTGGCAAAGGGGATCAGGACTTCACCGGAGGCGCCCTGAATAATGAGCATGGGCGATGTTCCAGCGGCTCGCTCGACGTCCTCGATCTGGCCTACGACAACCGGGCCACTCGGGGGCGCCACGTCGAAGAGGGTGCAGCCGATCAGATCGCCGATGTACACCTCGTCTTCCGACAATGGAACACGTTCACTGCGCGGAACCGCAACAACCAGGCTGGCCAATTGTTCCGCATCGCTTATGGAGTCCACCCCCGCGAAATGGAGAACAATGCCGCCCTTGTGCAGCCAGTGATTTTTCAGCTCGACTTCGCGAGTGGAGGGAAGCGCAGACCGGGGGGCACCGGGTTGGGATTCCGGTGGGTGAAGCCGCGAACCGGCTGACGCAGTGTCACTCAATAGCCAGAGCCGTCGCCGCTCGGCGAATTTTTCTGGAAAGTCGGTAAGGATTTCGGCGAAGACCTCGCCTTTGCGTCCCTGCGTGCGTCGGATGCGTGCCAGCCAGACCCAAGAGTCCGGCGTCCCGGGCGGCGTCAGTCCTGTCTCCAGGGTTTGCTCCTCAACGCGCGCATGGCTAGCCTTGTTCGTCTTCTTCGAGGATGTCAAGCGTGTAACGGTGATGCAATTTCATACTTACGGCGCCAAGGATGGTGCGCACCGATCGCGCGGTCCGTCCCTGCTTGCCGATTACCTTGCCCACATCCTGGGGTGCAACGCGGAGTTTGAGAACCGTGTTTTCTTCCCGTCCAACCGACTGCACTTCCACGGCTTCCGGCTCATCCACCAAGGCCCGCGCAATCTCGCGGACCAGTTCTTCTACTGCAACCATCTCGTGTTGGGTCATGCACGTGCCCCTGACCGTTTCTGCATCCAATATTGGGGAATTTGGATCAGTGCGCCGATAGTAACAGCACACATAGGTCGCCGTCAGCAACTGTGTGCAAACAGTCGGAACTGTTTTTGCATCTCTCCAGGGGGAGAGAAGTTTGCTTTACGCTGCAGTTGGTTCGGGGGCCGCAACAGTGGCAGGAAACTTCTCCACCAGCTTGGCCACCCTGGGGGAAAACTGCGCGCCAACACCGCGCCAATAAGCGATGCGCTCGTGCTTCAGGTTGACGGTCGCGGGGTTGGTGCGGGGATTATACGTGCCGACAACTTCGATGGAACGGCCATTGCGGGCGCGGTCCTTCTCAATTACCACGACACGATAGTAGGGCTGCTTGCGGGCGCCAACGCGCGCCAAACGAATCATCACCACGGCGATACAGTTCCTTTCAAAATCCTCTTATTTCGATTGCCTTGTCCGGTTCATGTCCCGCCGAATCAGGGGACCTTCGCGGCACCTGCCATACTCGTGCCCGCCAACCATCAGCCAGGCACAGGCGCCCGGCCTCGCAAGACGCAACACCTAAGTATCGCCGAAAGTGGCCGTTGAGGGCAAGTTTTACGGCTTTTTGGCGGTTGCGCAGGCCGGGAAGAGGAACCGAAGCATGGGCTTGACGCGCCAGCCCCAACTGGGCTCATCGTGGGTCCCGTTGGGGACTCGTTCGAAGCGGAGGGAATGGCCGGAAACCCAGCCATTGGCCTTCAGGCGGCGCGCCAGCATTTCCGCATCGCGCAGGGTGCGCTGGCCTTCGCGATCGCCCACGTCGAGCCACATTTTTGGCCGTTCCCATATTTGCGGTGCACGCTCGTTGAGGTAGCCGAGAATGCTCTTGTGGTTCCACCACACACTTGGCGAGAGCACCGCTAGCTTGCCGAAGTGATGCGCATGGCGGAGGCCGAGGTAGAGGGTCACCAGGCCGCCGAGCGACGATCCCCCTAGCCCGGTGGACTCGCGGTCGGTGCGCACGCGATATTGGCTGGCGATCCAGGGCATCAACTCCTCGGTCAGCAGCAGCCCATAACGATTGGCCTCCCCTCCGCCGCGCTGCCAGTCGCGCTCGTGGGTGTATTCGGCCAGCCGATGCTCGCCGGTGTTGTAGATGCCAACAATGATCAGCGGTTCCACCTCGCCGGCTTCGATCACCTCGTCGGTCTGCTCCCGCATTTCCCACGTGCGGTCTTTGATGAACGAAGTGCGGCCGTCGAACAGGTTTTGCCCGTCGTGCATGAAGAGAACGGGATAGGTGCGTTCCGCTTCGTCGTCGTAGCCCGGGGGAAGATATACGATCACGTCGCGGGGGGTGGGGAGGTGAATTCCGGAGAATCCCCGAAGCAGCCGGAGCCGCGGGTGGGGTGTATCGGCGTCACCGGCCTCGAGGCTTCCGGGTGTGTCGTTCCAACCGTCGGCCTGGGACTGCGATTCCGGTTGCGGTTCCAGATTCAATCCGTGAGGTCCCTTTCTTGCGGGGAGGAGCGGTTTACCGGAAGACTCGGGAGCGCCGCCTGTGAGTGTTACAGTATCAAGAATCCAGCAGTTCTCCAACGTCACCCCGGGCTGGTACGCCGCCTCGACCGAGAGAGGCGTGCCGAAGGAAGAGGCCAATGAATCGCGAGTATCACAAGTGGTATTCCCAGCGGCTCGGCCGCGACATGGAATTGCTGGTGTTTGGGCATGCCGGTTTGCCGGTCATGGTGTTTCCCACCTCGGGCGGCCGCTTCTTCGAGTTTGAAGACCGCCACATGATTGGCGCGGTCTGGGACCGCATCGAGGCCGGCCACCTGCAGTTTTATTGCGTCGATTCAGTGGACATGGAGAGCTGGTACAACCGCAACGTCCCTCCGCGCTGGCGCATTGCACGCCACGTGCAGTACGACGACTACCTCATACATGAAGTGGTTCCGCTGATCCGCCAGAAGAACCAGGACTCGCACCTGGTCGCGCTCGGGTGCAGCTTCGGCGGATACCATGCGCTGAACATTGTCTTACGCCACCCCGACGTCTTTACGGGCATGCTCTCCATGTCGGGCGCCTTCGATACCACCAACTTTCTCAACGGCTACTACGACCAGGATGTGTATTACAACCAGCCGATCCAGTTCCTGCCCCACCTGAGCGATCCCTGGTTTCTTGACCGCTACAGCCGGAATACCTGGATCCTGGCGACAGGATGGGATGATCAGTGCCTGGGCCAGAACCAGTACATGGATGGCATCATGAACGGCAAGTGGATTCCCCACAAGCTCTATATCTGGGGAACCTACAATTCGCACGACTGGCCGACCTGGCAGCGGATGATCCAGGAATACCTGTGAAACAGGGAACAGGCAAGCGATGGTCGTGAAACCTCGGGGCGCAATGAGAAGATAATCCCAGCTCGATCACTCGGGAGTCTTCATGTCTGAGCTCAATCCTTACGAGAAATTTCTCGACGGCCGGCCGATCCAGGACATTCTTGGCGCAACGCCCGCCACGCTCGCCGGATTCATCGAGAGCATTGGTCCCGCGCGAGCGACAACTCCTCCTGCGCCAGGCAAGTGGAATGCTGCGGAAATCGTCAGCCACCTGGCTGATTGCGAGCTGGTTTTTGCTTTCCGGCTCCGCCAGACCCTGGCTGAAGACAACCCCACCATCCAGCCCTTCGATCAGGAGAAGTGGGCTGCGCATTACCCGAGTATCCCCGCCAACCAGGCTCTCGATGTCTTCGCCGCCTTGCGGGGCTGGAACCTGCAGCTTTTGCGCACCGTGATGCCGCAGGCCGCGGCCCGGCCCGTCAGGCATCCCGAGCGCGGCGCCATGACCTTTCAAACCATCATCGAAACCATGGCGGGCCATGACCTGAATCACATCGGGCAGCTGCAGCGGATCGCCGCGGCCAAGGGTTGAGCTCGATCATTCGGAGAGCATGCTACCTCGGTTTCACCGGGATTCTTTTCTTGTCCTGACCGGCTTTGGCGGAGGCGTTTTGTGGGTTCTCTCCGTTATGCCGCTTGTTGTGGTGCGCGCGGGCCTTGGATATCTCCTCTTCCGACATCTGCACGTGGTGGTCAGACTGCAAAACATCGTTGGCAACAGGAGATTTGGTTTCGGATTTGTCCATGCAATTCCTCCTTCGGGGC
>DASXGD010000275.1:0-11178 GCA_036489245.1 Occallatibacter sp.
CAGCGATATCCCCAATCAGGCTGGAACCACTGGTTGGCGCCGCGTGTCGGATTTGGTGTCCGCGGAGAACAAGGAGCAGATCACGCTGCGTCTCGATGCAGATGTGCTCGCCTTCTTTCGTTCGACCGGCCGCCGATACCAGAGCCGCATCAACGCAGCCTTGCGCGAGTACATGCGGGCTCATGCGCGGCAGCGCTAAGGGCCAATCGGATCAGGTCACGATGGCATCGCGAGCGCTAAGGTCGGCAGCAGATTAACTTGACTTTCACAGTGATTGACCTGCGGAGTTGGGCCTGAAACTGTTGATTCTCAAGCGATGCGTTGCTGGACTATCGATCCCGGAGCAGGCGCGTCTCTCTGCGGGGTTCTACCGCAAATGCCCCCGCGGGAGAGCGCCGCTTTATCTCTGACCTACTTCGTTTCGGCCCCCGGGGAGCCGCAGAAAACGCGCCGCGTTGTTGTAGAGAATGTCGCGTTTCTGCTGCGGGGTCAGATAGTCAGCGTTCTGGATCACGCTGATGGAGGTGGCCATGAGCTTGGGCCAATACATCTGGTCGGTTCCGAACATTACGCGATCCTCAAACCCCGCGTCCACGATGCGCTCGATGTAGCGGTTCACTTCCTTGATGGGGTAGCTCCAGATCAGGCCTGCGACGTCGACGTAGACGTGCGAGTTCGCCTGCAGCAGCGTCAGCAGGTTGTCGATCATGGGATAACCGGCGTGCATGATCCATATCCGCAGCTTTGGATGCCGGGCCAGAACATCTTCAAGCAGCAGCGGATTGCCCATCGAGCCACGGAACCTGGGGAGCGCGATGTTGGCGCGTGCCCCTCCGCCCGTGCCCATGTGAATGCCCACGGGAATGTCCAGTTCTTCTGCGAGCGCGAAGTACGCATCCACCGACGGATCGCTGGGTGAGACTCCCTGGTATTGCAGGCCCAGTTCTCCCATCACCTTGAAACCGTCCTGCGTAAACGATTTGCGCAATTGGTCGATGGGCACGTAGGTCTTGGCGAATCCACCGCCGTCAAATGAGGTGCCCGGAATCACGCGGCCCGGAGCGGCCTCGATCCACTTCTTAACGAATTCGGGGTCGCCCATGACCACAGCGGTCACGTTGAGACGATCCCACTCGGCGATCACGGCCTTCATGTATTCGTCGGGGTTCCTCCCCGGCTCGAGAGCCGGCGAGCAATCCTGATCCGCCCAGCCCAGTTGATGCTCGTTTCCTGCCTTCGCGTCGGACGCCGTAAACTGCGCCGGGAATGGGCACACTGGCCCCACGTTGGGCAGACTGTCGAACGCATGAACATGAACATCGATGACCGGCGGCTTTTTGCTTCCGTCGTCCTGCGCCACGGCGAAAGAAGCGGCTGCAATCAGCAGGAGACAAGCCTTGGATTTTTGCATGCGCGCATGGTAGCACCGGCGCCGGCCTTGTCTGTGTGACAACGTCATCGCCGACCGCCCCCGCGGCAAAGCCGGGACAAATGCCTCTGCGTCACTTGCCGTTGGTACCCCCGTCTCGATAGAGTGACATCCACGGCAGCTTGTTGAGCGCTGCCGATTTGTGTGCCTGGTCCCCGCATTGCCCGCTCGATTCTCCGCCTTAAAGGACTCCATCATGTCTTCCATTCCCGTTGCCGCCATTTCAAATCAGGACCTGGATTCCATTCTTCGCGAACATCGAGTCTTTCCCCCATCGCCTGAATTCAGCGCCGCGGCGCATGTCAAAAGCCTCGAACAGTACGAGGAGATGTACAGGGAGTCGATCCAGGATCCCGAGGCATTCTGGGCCCGGGCAGCGGGGGAACTGCACTGGTTCAAGCCGTGGGACAAGGTCCTCGAATGGAACCTGCCCTGGGCCAAATGGTTTGTGGGCGGGAAGCTCAACGTGAGCTACAACTGCGTGGACCGCCACGCACTGGGCGCGCGGTGCGACAAGACGGCCCTGATCTGGGAAGGCGAACCCGGCGAAGTGCGCCGCCTGACTTATGGCGAACTCTTTGCCGAGGTGCAGAAATTTGCCAATGTCCTGAAGTCGCTCGGAGTCCAAAAGGGCGACCGAGTAGCCGTGTACATGGGAATGACGCCGGAGCTTGCCATCGCTCTGCTGGCCTGCGCACGCATCGGGGCGGTGCACACGGTGATCTTTGGCGGATTCGCCGCCAACGCCATCGCCGACCGGGTCAATGACTGCGGTTGTGTGGCCATCATCACCCAGGACACCAGCTTTCGGCGCGGAGGCGAAGTCCAGCTTAAGCGCACCGTCGACGAAGCGATGAAAGCGTGCCACACCGTAAAAAACGTGGTTGTCTATCGCCGCACCGGCACTCCGGTGCACATGGAGGAGGGCCGCGACCGCTGGTGGCACGACCTGGTGGCGGAGGCGCCCACCGACTGCCCCGCTGAGCCGCTCGATTCGGAAGATCCCCTCTACATCCTGTACACGTCGGGCACGACGGGGAAGCCCAAGGGCCTGGTCCACACCACCGGCGGGTATGCGGTGCAGACCTACCTGACGTCGAAATACGTTTTCGACCTGCGCGACGAGGACGTGCTCTGGTGCACTGCCGACATCGGATGGGTCACCGGGCACTCCTATGTCGTGTACGGCCCGCTGCAGAATGGTGCGACGGTGTTGATGTACGAAGGCGCTCCCAACTGGCCGGACTTTTCGCGGTTCTGGAAGATTGTCGACGACCATCGCGTGACCATTTTCTACACCGCCCCGACCGCGATTCGCGCCTTCATCAAGTGGGGCGACCAATACGTTGAGAAATACAAGCTGGATTCGCTGCGCCTGCTGGGCACGGTCGGCGAACCGATCAATCCCGAAGCATGGATGTGGTACCGGGAGAAGATCGGTCATAACCGCTGCCCGATCATCGACACCTGGTGGCAGACCGAGACGGGCAGCATGATGATCACGCCGATTCCCGGGGCGGTGCCCACCAAGCCGGGTTCGGCGACTCGGCCGTTCTTCGGCATCGAGCCTGCGGTGGTGACGCGCGAAGGCGTGCAAGTGCCCGCCGGCAGCGGCGGTTTGCTGGTCGTGAAGAGGCCGTGGCCCTCGATGGCCCGCACGGTGTACGGCGATCCGGAACGCTACCAGAAGACCTATTGGAGCGACGTTCCGGGCTGCTACTTCACCGGCGACGGCGCGCGCATGGACGCGGACGGCTACTTCTGGCTGATGGGCCGCGTAGACGACGTGATCAACGTGAGCGGCCATCGCCTGGGGACAATGGAAGTGGAGTCAGCCCTGGTAGCCCACCCCAAAGTAGCCGAAGCCGCCGTGGTGGGAAGGCCGGACGAGCTGAAGGGCCAGGCCATCTCCGCATTCGTTACCCTCGAGAGCGGCCACCAGCCCAGCGAAGGTTTGAAAGACGAATTGCGCAAGTGGGTGGCCAAGGAAATCGGCGCATTGGCGCGGCCCGACGACATCCGCTTCACGGAGGGGCTTCCCAAAACCAGAAGCGGGAAAATCATGCGCCGCCTGCTGCGAGAGCTAGCGACCCACGGCGAAATCAAGGGCGACACTACCACGCTGGAAGATTTCACGGTGATCGCGAAGCTGCGCGAGGCTGAAGAAGGATAAGTAGAAACCGACTTGTTCCGAGATCCGGAGTATGCGGCGATTGCGCTACAGTGTGGCGATGAGCCTGGACGGCTTTATCGCCGGACCAAACGGCGAATACGACTGGATCGTGATGGATCCGGATTTCGACTGGAATGCGCTGTACGGCCAGTTCGATACGCTGGTCATGGGCCGGCGCACTTACGACACAATGCGCGAGCGGGGGATGTCGCCCAAGAGCATGGGCATGAGAGGGGTTGTGGTTTCAAAAACGCTCACTCTTGATCAGCACAGGGAAGTGACGGTCGTCGCCAGCGATGTGCCCGCCACGATTTCCGCACTGAAAACAGAGCCGGGCAAGGACATATGGCTCTGCGGGGGAGGAATGTTGTTCCGCTTTCTGCTCGATGCGGGTTTGGTCGATGGGATCGACGTTGCGGTCGTGCCGGTGCTTCTGGGCAGCGGGGTTCCGCTGCTTCCTGAAGGGGAGCGCTGCAGGCTCAAATTGATCGAAAGCAACGCGCGCCCCGGCGGGATCGTTATGCTCAAGTACGAAGTGATGCCGCGGACGCGCGCAGCGTAGCCGGCGTTCAGAAGATATCCCGCATCAGCGTACAATCATTGCCAAGGGGCGATCGAATGGCTGCGACTACTGCTCTGGTCACCGTTGCGGACTACCTGAAGATGTCTGCCGACCCGGACTGCGAGTATGTGGCCGGCGTAATCGAGGAGCGACCAGTGGGCGAGTACGATCATTCCACATGGCAGGCGATCTTGGTGTCCTTCTTTAATGCCACGGCAAACGAGTGGAGTATAAAGGCGCGTCCGGAACTCAGGGTGCAGGTTGCCGCCGATTCCTTCAGGGTTCCCGACGTCACGCTGCTCAAGCGAGATGCTCCCCGCGAGCAGATCATCACCCATCCTCCGCTGGCGGTGTTCGAAATTCTGTCGCCGGAAGACAGCATGACGAGGATGCTCGAAAAGCTGGCCGAATACGAGCGGATGGGCATCTCCGCAATCTGGGTGATTGAACCGAAAAGGCTGCTCTACTACCGTTACCGTGAAGGCCAGCTCAGCCTCGGAACCACATTCGATCTGCCCGGCACCTCGTTCAGCGTTCCATTTTCCGAGATCGCTGCGCTGGCAGATTGAGGATTACGAGAGCTGCGTTCGCGGCCCTCGCGCTTTGATCAAGACAACCCGTAACCCATCAGAACCGGTAGACCGCTCTGACACCCGCGCGCGCGTTGAAGCGCAAATGCGGCGAGTTGCCGAGTTGCGGAGTGTTGTTGGTCACCGAGAACGACGAACCGATGTAGTCGCCGGAAGCGCGAATTTCCCAGTGCGGATTTACTGCATAATACAACCCCCCGCCCGGGCCGCCGGCGAAGGAGATATGCGGGGTTTGCCCGGTGCCGCCGGTGTGTTCGCCGCCGATCAGCCCGCGGAAAAAGCCGCCGACCTTTCCGTACAGGGGGGCATGCAGCTCCGGGCCAAACAGGACCATACTGACGGAGGGATTGCCGGGATTGCCACTTCGAAAGGCATACCAATAGAAGGCGCCGTCCGCCGTCACCGCGAAGTATTTGCCCCAATCGCGGCTCACGTCGAAATTAAGGCCGCTCAGCCCGTAGCGCGACTGGTTGACCTGGTTGAGACTGGTGTAACTATAGCCGCCGTAGACCCAGTATTTGTACACGGGCTCGGTGCTCTCAGCTTTGGGTGCACGATCGGGGGCAACCTGGGCCGTCAAGGCCGTTGGAATCAATGCGGCCGGAATGATGGCCAAAATGGAAAGCAACCACTTCCTCTTCAATGTGCGAATCTCCTCATCATCGAGCGCACTTATCTGCTGTTCTCGTGGGTCTTGTCGAGAGCGCCGTGACGTTGATCAGGTACCTTCATAGACTATCCTCTCTCCCCCTCATCCACGAAGTAGCCGGTGGGAGGCGCCGGCCTGCGGCCGGAATGCGCCGAGCTGCGATGACCTCCCATCAGCGGGCCTGCACCGCCACCGGTTGCGGCAGAGAGACGATGGCGTCCGGCCGGTCTCCGACCGTGACCACGACTCCACCGGCGAGAAAGCGGACCAGGTTGTCTCTCCGGGTCCAGTCCAGCTTCCATCCGTCTTCAATGGCGATGACCGTGTACTGGCCGGCGGGCACGTCGTGTAACGAGAAGCTGCCGTCGGAGTCCGACTGATCGCGCCGCACCAGTGCCCGGTAGGCCGATACCTGTCGCGGAACGAGGACGATCATGGCGCCCGCCAGTCCCTTGCGGTCCTTGCGGGCAAAGCCTTCGACGCGCGTCAGGGACTGGCTCACATTCGCCACCACCGACAGGGCGCGATCCCGGACCGTGAGCTGATTGCCGGCAACCGAGGTTTCGCTTGTGGTTACTGAAACCACGGGAAGGTTGTTTCCCTGGGTGGATGCCCAGACACTCCATGTCCCGGCCGGAACGGCATCGAATTTGAACTTGCCCTTGTGGGCGTTGGTGGGAATCGTCGCCCGGGTGCGCCCCACCGGTTCAAGAAGCACGGTCACATTCTCGGGAAGGGCGGCGCCGCTCGAGCTGAGCAGAAGCCCATTTACGCTCACCGCGGGCGTACCCGTGTTGGGATCGACGCTCTGGCTGGTGGTGGCGTCGAGCTCGGAGATGCGCGCCGGGTCGCCCTGCACCAGTTCGTAACGACCGGGAGCGACGCCATTGAATTCCGCAACCCCGCTTTGCATGGCATCGATAAATCCAGCGCTCTCGGCGGAGATCTGGACACCGAAGATCATCTGGCGGAGTTCCGGCCGCGCCATGGCGGCGCCGTTTGCCTTGAAGGGCGATGCCACCTGCAGATGCAGGGCTGGAACCGCGTGCAGGATGATGTCGGCCTGTTCCCGGCTGCCCGCGGCGAGCACGAGAGGCGTGGCCGAGGACTCGTCGTTGGTGGAATCGAAGAAAGTGACGGGGTACGCCACATCGAGCGGCGAACTTTCATTGCCCCCATTCCGGCGGGCAGCGCCGATGGGCGGATGGATGGCATACCAGGGCGAGGTCGCGACGGCGACGAAATATTCTCCGGCGGCCAGGTTGGTGAATTCGTAAGCGCCAGTGTCATCGGTGGTCGCGCCGTCCACTTCCTTGATTTCGCTGTGTGCCTGCGACTGGGCCGGGTCGCCTTCGCGCTTGAAGAGAATGACGCTGGCGTTCTCCGCCGGGTCGCCGCCATCGGCGGTCACCACTCCGTGCAGTACCGCGCCCGGCACCAGGCGGAACTCGAGATTGACCGTGTCCTGGCCTTCGCCGGTCACGATCGCACTGTTGAACTCGTCGTGCTCGTCGTAGAACGCGGCGCGAAATCCCCGCTTGGATGCGGTCAGCGGATATTTTCCCGCCGGCAGCCGCTCGATCGAGAATCGGCCATCGGCGTCCGATTGCACGGAGCGTACAATCTCCCGGTCCTCTTCCGCCAGGGCGGTAACCGTGGCCCGCCGCACCGGTTCCCCGGTCGTTCCGTTTACCACCCGGCCCGCGATGCGATAGGGGCCGGCCGCCGGCCGCGGCACCGTCTCGGCCCGCATCCCCGGGGGCGCGCATGCGAGCAACGCACCAGACAGGAGCAATGCCGGGATGAATCGAACCCGTGTCGACGGAATTTGCTGCAATGGCATCAGTGTCCCGGCACCTCCAGTTCCACGTGGCCGGTTGCGTTGGGCTCCAGAGTAACGGTCTGGGCGGGGTTGGGAAGCGCGGCAAGAGCTTCAGGATTGCGGTATTCGAGCTCGACCGGGGCCGGGAAGGAGTAGACCTTGTAGGAGCCCGGCGTAAGGCCGCTCAGCGCAAACATCCCGCCCGATGAGGGGCGAAGCGTAATGGGCACGACGTCGGCGGTCGAGTCAAAATCGGGAACCACGTACACCGTGTACGAAGGCTCTTCGCCTGCTTCCATGGTTTCTGCTGTGGGGGGCAGCGTCACCCACAGGCTGGAGCAGTCGTCGCGCAGGGTCAGAGTGAGGGGCGGCGTAGCGCCGGAGGGCGAAATGATAAGGGGCTCCCGCGCCAGGCTCGCTCCTCCCGCGGTAAACGAACCTTCGCACAGGCCCTTCTGAGGGATGGTGGTATGCACCCAATAGGTTCCGGGGCCCATATAGGTTGTCTCGATGGGACCGGTGGCGTATCCCTCGGCATAACTGCTGACCATGCCGTCGGTGATCCAGCCTCCAGCCTGGCTGACCATGACCACCAGGGGATTGCCCTGGAAAGTGTCGGCGGCAGGATCCTGCAGTCCGCTGCGGAGCATGCTCAACTGCACGGTGCTGCTCCGTTGCGCGCCCAGCGGGATGTGGAGACCGGTGACGGCATGACCAGCAACGGAGAAATCGAGCTGCCCGATGAGAGGACCCTGGGGCGCGTTGGGGCGCGGATTGCGGGCGGGACCGAATTGGATGGGCTCATGGCCGCCGATCGCGGTCACCATCAGCGCATAGGCGCCATCGGGAAGAAACGCCTGCACACTGCGGGTGGCCGGATCATATTGGCCGCTGTACGGAAGTTGATGGCCCTGCCCATCCTGAATGGTCGCCGTCACGTTCAACTCGGTAGCCGTCGTGGTTCCACTGCCCGGCGCAACGACTGCCACGCGCACCAGGCGAAATGGTTCCTCTGTGAGCAGAACATTCGCCTGCGCCTGCTGGCCGCCCGAGACCTGGATCTTCGCGGCTCCGGCAAGGTCAGTTGCGTCGGGAAAAAACAGGCTGGGATAACCCCACCGTGTGACCGCCCGATCGTTCCCCGTCTCCACCAGGTTGGCGGGGACATCGTTGTCCATGGCCGGCTCGGTATAGATCGCGTAAACGCCGTCGGCGAGCCCCGCAAACCGATACGCTCCGTCGCTGTTGGTTCTAACGTTGGTGGCGGTTTGCCACACGGCCCTGCCATCCTGCACGGACTTGCGCAGGAGCATCACGCCAATCCCCTGCGCCGGATCGCCGGTCGAAAGCGAAACCTGGCCGCGGATGGCATTCGTGGGGGACAGGCTGAACGCCAGGCTGGGCATGTCGACGGCGACCTGAACGTTATGTTCGGAGTTGTTTCTTTCGTTGAAAGGGGTTCCCGGCGCAGCCGAGGAATTCGCGGGCTGGTCAACGAAACCGGGCTTGATGATCTGAAACGCCTGCTGGCCGATGGGAACACCGGAAATTTCAAAACGGCCATCGCCGTCGGTGAGTGCACCGCTCGTGGCGTCGCCCTCGATGCGCACCATCGCGCGGGGAAGGGGCTCGCCTGTTGCCGTGTTCTTCACCACACCCTGGACGACCGTGCGGGTCGGGTTGGCTCGCGGAGCAGGAGTAGGGGAGGATTCGGAGCCTGGAGACGGGGCAGCAGGATCGGTCTGGACCTGCGGCCATAGCCTGGGGCTCTCGGCAAGCAAACCGATGACTGCCGCCAGGCACATCGTGGACAAATGGCAACGCTCAACCCGCAGGCGGGCTAAACGAGTGCCGGCAAGCCTGGCCGCGCTCCCACGACTGTTCCAAGGGGCCACCGTCTATTGTGACGGTTCAGGGCCGGGAAAGGGAATCGCGGCGGGGCAACAAAATCCCAGGTCGGCAGCCGGACAAAGAACGGTTAAAGCGGCATGAACAACGAAAGAGTGCAACCACATCTGGACTACTCTGGGCCTGAATAAGGCCACCTGAATTTCGACCGCATGGCCGGCAGCAGACTGAACGTCGAAAACGCTATTGCTTACTTTGATCGGTGCGGGAGCGCCGCAGTTCTATATACTCTGGACCGAAAAGGAACTTCGAAGACTGATTCTTCTGACTGATCCGTTGCGGACGAGTAGGAGGATATATGGCTTGGACGATTCTTGTTGTCGCAGAGCTGTTTGAGGTCGGGTGGGCCGTGGGGTTGAAATACACCGAAGGTTTCACCCGATTGTGGCCGACCATCTGGACTGTCCTGTCGATGATCGTTAGCCTTTGGCTACTGGGCATTGCCATGAAGACCCTTCCAGTCGGTACGGCATATACCATTTGGGTCGGAGTGGGAGCTACCGGAACGGTCATTCTCGGAATTCTGCTGCTTGGAGAGCCGGTGAACGTCGGTCGAATGATTAGCGTCGTGCTCATAATTGCGGGCGTTGTTGGCCTCAAGCTTTCAACTGCCTGACGGGATTTCAGCGTTAACCTTTTGACCTGCTACGCGCCCCGACATACGCTTGTGTCGCGATGGGTCGTAAAGCAAAACGAAGGAGGATCAATCCCGGTCCAGGTACCAGGGAATATTAATGACGATAATGCGCCGATTGCCGCGTACGAGCAGAACCACCTTGAGCAGATCGGCGCGGCGGTTGTGGAGCAGGTTCTCCCACCAGTGGCGCACGACCAGCTCCGGCACCAGGACGCAGATCTTCTGGAACTTCGATTCCCGCTCCACCTCCAGAACGTAATCGATGATGGGCTGCACGATGTATCGGTAGGGTGATCGCAAAACCTTGAGTTGGGGTATGCATTTGCCCGCATCGCGGAGCGGCGCGGCAATATCTTTTTCAAAATCGCGGCAGAATTCGTCCGGTTGCTCGCCGAGCTGGACGTGCACGCAGCGAATGTCGTTGGACATGGAGAGGGCAAAGGAGATGGCCTTCTCCGATATGCGGCTCCAGCGATCAATGGGGACGACCATGACCGGCTCCATGACATCCGCCGGACGGATGGGCCGGTCGAGGTCAATGTCCTTGTTGACGTGATTGTAGTGGTGGCGAACGGCGCGCATAAACACGATCATTACCGCGACAAGGAGTGCCGTGATCCAAGCGCCTTCGACGAACTTTGCAACCAGCACGACCAGGGTGGTGATGCCTGTGGCCGCCGCACCGAGCCCATTCAAGAACGTGCGCGCGGGTGAGCCGCCCTCGCGCTTCCAGTGCATCACCATCCCCGCCTGCGACAGCGTGAAGGCCAGGAAAGCGCCAATAGCGTAGAGCGGAATGAGGCGGTCGGTTACGCCCCGGAAAATAATCAGCAGCAGCGCGGTCAGAGCGACAAGAACGTAGATTCCCCAGGAGTAGAGCAGGCGCCGGCCGCGGAGCAGGAATATGTGGGGCATGAAATTGTTCTGCGCAATCGCGCGCGTCAGGCGAGGGAAATCGGCAAACGCGGTGTTGGCCGAGAGCGCCAGCACCATCAGCACAGAAGCGATGGTGACGTAGTAGAACCAGCCGTTCCCCATCACCGCGCGGGTGAGCATCGACAGCACGCTCTCGTAGCCGGGCCCTTCGGGATTGGTGGCGCCGATATGGTAGGCGCGGCACAGAATCGCAATTCCAATGAGCAGAATCCCCAGCAGCACAATGATGATCGTCAGGGTGATCTTGGCGTTTTTGCGCGTGGGATCGCGGAACGCCATCACCCCGTTGCTGACTGCTTCCACGCCGGTCATGGCCGTGCAGCCTGACGAAAACACCTTGAGCATCAGCCAGAGACTGAAGGCGGTGGTGGCCGCCGGCACCTGGGGCAGAGGCATGACCGGATGGGGATGACCGCCTGCATGCAAGGCATCGAATACGCCCACCGCGATGACGATGAGCAGAGTTCCGGTG
>DASXGD010000321.1:0-9550 GCA_036489245.1 Occallatibacter sp.
TCCCGAGGATGAAGAGCCGCCCGTCGCCCCACGTCCCCAGGCCGTCAGGCGTAAACCAATCCAGACGCACATAGCCAAGACCGCGATCGCCGCGCAGCACCATGTCCCCAAAGTCCTGGAACTTGGGATGGTCCGGATGGCGCACGTTGGCGATCTGCGACTCCACCACTTCGGCCTGCTTCGATCCCGTGTAGAAGAGGAACTGGTCGACCTGGTGCGAACCGATATCGCACAGAATTCCGCCGTACTGCTCCGGATTCCAGAACCAGTCCGGCCGACCAGTACCGCCGCCGGCGTCGCCATGCTTCTGGAAGATCTGGTGGGGCGCGATGTTGATGGTCTGGATGACTTTGCCGATCGCACCCTGATTAATCAGCTCTCCCGCGTGGACGGCGGCCTTCACTTCCAGCCGCTCGCTGTACATGATGGCATAGATGCGCTTCGTTTCCGCAATTGTCTTCCGCACCTCCGCGAGTTGCTCGAGGGTGGTGATCCCCGGCTTGTCGGAGAGGTAATCCTTGCCGTGCTTCATCACCCGAATTCCGAGCGGGGCGCGCTCGTTGGCAATCTGCGAACTCAGCACGAGTTGGGTGGACGGATCGTTGAGGATCTCATCCTGCGTCTTCACGATTTTCGCGTTCGGAAAGCGCTTAGTGAACGCGGCGAGCTTGTCTTCTTCACCTACCCACGCCGCCACCAGTTCGCCGCCGCCGCGCTGGACCGCGCCCACCATCCCGTAGATATGATCGTGGCTGACGCCGCAAACCGAGAACTTAATGTGATCCTTTGGGGCTTCCTCTGGCTGCGCGGGCAACACCGCATCTTCGACCACGCGCTCCTCTTTCAACGCCAGAGCGGCATGCGGCAATCCCGTCATCATGGCAACCGAGCCCATCCACCCTGCATGTTTCAGGAAATCACGCCTGCCTGTCGACTTATCGATCATTCATTTCTCCCATGTCCACGCCGCGGCCCGCGCAGGGCCGAGATGCTCACACAAATTCGAATTCCCTCGGCGCCAATTCTATCTTCCGGCTCTCGGCGCACGACTCATAGATACTCCGCACCAGCTGCAGCGCCCGGTATCCATCCGCGCCCGAACACGCCGGCGCTCTGCCCGCCGTGCAGGCCTCTCCGAAGTCCAATAGCTGCCGTTCGAAAGGTGCAAGCGAAATCGCCATGGGGTCCGAAGCTCCCGATGCAGCGCCGCGGGCTTTCGGAGCGTCGTCTCCCGGGTCGCCTTGAACATCCCACGCCGTCAGCTGATCACCGGTAACGATGGCGGTTCCCTTTGTCCCGTGAATCTCCAGCTGTTCGGGATACCCGGGCCACACCGAGGTAGAGGCCTGGATCACGCCCGTTGCTCCCGACGCGTAGCGAAGCACAGCGCTTACCATGTCCTCGGACTCGATCGCATGCGTCCCGCCGAGCTGCCAATATCCAAAGACCTCTTCCACCGCACCCACGAGGTGCAAAAGCAAATCGACCTGGTGAATGGCCTGACTGATCAGCGCCCCTCCGCCCTCCACGATCCAACTGCCCTTGACCGGCCGCGCATAATATTCAGCCGTGCGGTGCCATTTCACATAAGCATCCGCCTGGAGGATTCTTCCCAGCCTTCCGGTCGCGATTGCCTGCTTGAGAAACAGGGCCGAGTCATCGAAGCGACGCTGGCTGATCACGCCCAGTTGAATCCCCGCATTGCGCGCGACAACGATCATGCGCGCGGCGGTCTCGAGATCAACCGCCATTGGCTTCTGCACCAGCACATGCTTTCCGTTGTCAGCCGCCAGCTCCACCGGACGCAGCCGATACCCCGGCAGCGTACAAACATCGACGAAATCAATTTCGTCCCGGCCGCATAGTTCCTCAACCGCAGGGACAAACGTTGCGCCAGTCGCCTCCGCAAACTTCCGCCCGCGCTCCGGAGTCGCATTGGTGCATGCCGCTACTCGATAGCCAATGTTCTTGTAGGCCTGGGCATGTTTCCACGCGATCGCCCCTGTACCGATGATGCCGACATTCATCTGGAGCTGACTCTCTCCCTAGAAATCCAGTTTCAAACTCAGCTGCAGAATGCGGGGCGGATTCGCGGTTGTGATCTGGCCAAACAGAGAACTGTTCAGCGCCGCGGTTGGACCCAGCAGGTTGGGATGATTGAGGCAATTGAAGCACTCGGCGCGAAACTCGAGTTGCATGGTTTCCGGCAGCGGAAAGAAGCGGCTGACCGCAGCGTCGAGATTGGCATACATGGGACCCACCATCGAATACGGCTTGGTATCACCATAGGTGCCGGGCGCATTCTTCTGGAAGGAAGCGGGGTTGAGCCAGTATTTGCGAGCCTGCCCGTGCACGTACGGGTCGCCGACCAGGTTGGGGCGATCGACGCCGACGGCGGTGAGCGAGGCGTCGGTGCCGGTGGTCGGCGAAACGCGTTGCCCCGAGGTCACGGTCACGATGGGGGCAACCTGCCAACCGCCCAGCAGGATCTGCTTGAGTCCGCCATTCTTCAAGTTGCTGCGAGCCACCAGGGATGTAACAAAGTTGTGGCGCAGATCCTGGTAGCAGTTGCTGCGTTCGGCGCCGGGGTTGGCTGGATTCTGGAAGGTATTGCCGCCCAGGTCGCCCACATCGGTGCCGCCTGAAATGCATTTCGACCAGGTGTAATTGCTGAGCAGGGTGAAGTGCTGAGAAAAGCGGTGCTGGAGGGTCAGCAACATGCCGTCATAGCGGCTGGTTGAGCCGTCGTACATATAGCTCACCTCAGAGTAATAGGCGCCCGTGACGGGGTTCACCAGGGCAGTGGCACGCCGGGCATTGGAGTTGCTGGTGCTCGAGCAGGGGCTGCCCGTCCCGGGCGAGATGGTCAGCGGACCGCAGCTTCCCGGCCCTGTCCAGCTGCCGGGAATATAGGTCGCCGGATTCTGCTCGTTGCCCGAAGGGATGTGCACAACGATATTGCCGAGGTAGGCGGTGGTGAATTCCCAGTTAGCGCCCAACTGTTTTTCGATGGAGAGATTCCAGGTCTGGGTGTAGCTCGGCTTCATATTGACCGGGAAAACGAAGTAAGAACCTTCACTGGGAAAAAAGGCGCTGTCCTTGGGCGGGGGATAGGGCTGCGGGAACGGGTTTCCGCCCGGATACGAAGCGTAAGGGTCCGTCAGGGAGCCGGCGGTCGGATTGATGGTCAGAGCGTCGCCGTAGGGTGCGTTGTTCTCATAGCGGTCTTCCATATACACGATGGGCTGCGAGAACCCGAGGGTATACGAGGCGCGGATACTCTCCTGGCCCTTGCCGCGCGGGTCCCACGCAATGCCGAAGCGCGGCTCGAAGTGGTCCCAGTGATCGTTGATATAGCCCTTGGGGATTCCGGGATCTCCGTAAAAGAGCAATCCGGGAGGCGCGGTCTTGAAGACATTGGACGTGGTTCCGGCAAGGAACGCGGGCATCGAGAAGCTGACGCCGCGGCCCGCCGTTTCGACTTCGGGCAGGTCCGATTCCCAGCGGACGCCGGCATTGACGGTGAGCCGGGGCGTGACCTGGTAGCTGTCCTGCGCGTAGAACGCAAACACATTCTTGGCGAAGGTGCTGCCGGTATCGTTGCCCTGGTAGAGGCTGTACAGGTCGCCGAGCATGAAGTCGGCCAGCGCGTCGCCGGTGAACGACCCGTTGAAGCTGAACTGGCCGTTGGCGTTGTTGGTGCCCTGCAGGTTCATATGGTTGTGGATGTAGTTGCCGCCGAACCCGAAATGATGCTTGCCTCGGGTCCAGAAGAGATCGTCGAGCACATTTTCAGAGGTGGTCGTGACCTCGTACGTCTCGCACGTTCCGCAGGACACCGTGAAGTCGCCCGAGACTGCCATGTAAATGTAATTGGGAACCGGCGTTGAGACGTTGATTCCGATGGTTCCGGGATTGATCAGGCTCGAGACCTGCCCGCGCGTGATGGCGCTGCGTGTCCCGGAGGCGTGGAACGTGTTCACGAGAGTGGGACTGATGGAGTAGGTGTGACCGAGGGTCCCGGACTGCTCCTGGTCGTTGAGCTGGGGATTGGTGGTATTCAGCAGGTTGCCGCTGAAGAATCCCGGCTGCGCGTAGTGGGTGAAGTAGTAGCGGCCGAAGATGGTCTGCTTTTCGCTCTTGTTCCAGTCCACCCGGCCGATGAACTGGTGTTCGGTGTTGGGGTTGGGCGGCCCGTAAAGATAATGTCCGTTGGCGTTGGTGGCGACAGGCAGATACTTGGTGACCAGCGCGAGCGCCGAGGCATTGTACGCAGCCGGGTTGATGGTGTTCCCGACAAACGGGGCCTTGAGAGTCTTGCTGCCTGCAAAGGCCGTCCAGTCGCCGTTGAGAATTGCTCGCGTGGGAAGGATAAATGTCGTGCTGTTGGACTGCTGATGGAGAATCGTGCCCTGATAGCCGCCGAAGAAGAACAACTTGTTCTTGACGATGGGTCCGCCAATGACGCCGCCGAATTGATTGCGCTTCAGCGTGTCGCGGGTGGAGAAATAGTTGGTCGCGTTGAAGGCGTTGTTGCGCAGGAACTCGAAGGCGGTACCGTGGAAGGAATTGGTTCCGGCGCGGGTGACGATGTTGACGACCGACCCCGGATGGAAGCCATATTGCGCGGCGAGGCCGGAGGTCTGCACGCTGAATTCCTGGATCGCATCGGGAAACGGAAAGGGCAGGTTGACGTTGGAGAAGGAGTCGGTATTGTCTGCGCCGTCCATCAGGTATTCGGTCTGGGTTCCCTGGCTGCCGGCAACGGACAGCGTCACTTCGCTGGGGTAATTCTTGGTCCCGACGTTGTCGCCCGCGGGCGCAGTGGTCGCCGCACCGGTGAGCAGAATCAATTGCGTGGCCTGGCGTCCGTTCAAGGGAATGTCGACCATGCGCTGCTGATCGATCACCTGCGATACCGACTGATCTTCGGTCTGCACCATCGACGCTTGCGCGTCCACCTGCACGGTCTGCGCCACACCGCCAACCTTGAGGGCGATGTCGACGCGCAGGTTATTGCCCACCTGGATCACGATGCCGGACTGCACATACGCGTTGAAGCCTTCGCGGGTCACGTGAAGCTGGTAAGGACCTACGGGAAGATTGGGGAGGCTGTACCCACCATCCGCACCGCTTGTGGTCTGGCGTTTGAATCCCGACTCCGTTTGCGTTGCTTCGACCTCGGCGCCTGCGACCACGGCCCCGCTCGAGTCCATTACCGATCCCTGGATTTGTCCGCCACCGACGGCCTGGCCGTGTACCGGGGGAGGTTCACTCAACAGGAACAGGAAGACGGCGAGGCCCAGAATTCCGAATGTGATTTTGTTTTTTCCGGGCAGGTTTTTGAGGGATTGCATGGGAAGCGACCTCCACTACTTTGGTGCCCGAAGTATATATGCGTAAAGATATAAGTTGTCAAACGTCGGCGGCCATGGCGAAGGTAAGTACGCGGCCCCGGAGCGCGGCGGTATTCAGCGTCCGCATTCCTTCTCAATCGGCATTCGACGACATAAACATGGGGTCGCGCCGAATCACGGAGTTGTGGAGATAAGGCTGTGTCATTGTTGGGTGTGAAGCTCTCTTGTAACTCGATCACACTCTAAGCAGCGAACCCCCGACCGGCGAAATTAAGGTTGTCAACGCGCGTCGCACGAGACTAGAGTGGATAACGTCGAAGACGGGCGCCAATCATTAGTTCGACACATGAAGTAAAGCGCAAAAAAGTGCGCCGAATCGGGGCCGCACCGACAAATTGCCAGCCATCGACTCCAACTGCTGCGCACGCCCGCATCGCGAAACGAGACAAGCCGCTCGTTTCCACCGCGAATTTCCAGGTTGTCGACAGAGGTTGATTGAAATCGATTGCCGGACGGCTGCCAAAGAGGAGAGATTGTGCCCGCCAGGACCACGAATGCCAAGCTGCGGTGGGTGGTCTGCGGACTCCTTTTTCTCGTCACGACCATCAACTACATCGATCGTTCAGTGCTAGGGCTGGTGGAACCCATCCTCAAGCACGTGCTGGGCGGCGACGCCAATCCTGCGCTCTATAACCAGCATTACAGCAGCATCGTCACCAGCTTCATTGTAGCGTATGGGCTGGGTTTTCTGGTCTCGGGAAGAATCATCGACCGCATCGGCGCAAAGAGGGGGCTGGCCCTTTCCATCGTGGTGTGGAGCCTCGCGTCGATCAGCCATGCCTTCGCCCGGACGGCTGTGGGTTTTGGCATCGCGCGGTTCGCGCTCGGACTGGGAGAATCAGGCAACTTCCCCGCCGCTCTCAAGGCCACTGCCGATTGGTTTCCTGTCGAGGAGAGAGCGCTGGCGACCGGGATTTTCAACTCCGGAACCAGCGCCGCCTCCCTGGTTGCGCCCCTCATTATTCCCTGGGCGGCGATTCGATTCGGATGGCAGGGGGCTTTCTTCATCTCCGGAGGCCTGAGCCTTCTGTGGCTCGCGGCCTGGCTGCTTTTTCCTTATGACCGTGGGCTGACCCGGTTGAGCGGCGGCACCCGGCATGCGATTGAACACGTCGCCCCGCGGGCGTCGTTCGGATCTCTGCTCCATGACCGGAAAACGTGGTCCTTCGCTTTTTCCAAGGCCCTCACCGACCCGGTCTGGTGGTTTTACCTTTTCTGGCTGCCGAAGTTTTTCCACGAACGTTTCCAGGTGGACATGCAACAGCTGGGTTTGCCCCTGGTCCTCGTATACGCTGGGGCGACCATTGGAAGCATCGGGGGCGGCTGGCTTGCCGGTTACGCCATTCGCCGCGGCCGCGCGCCACGCGCCGGCCGCCGATTTGCCATGCTGGTTTGTGCGCTTGCAGCCACGGCGGTGGTCCTGGTTCCCTTCGCGCATGTTCTCTGGCAGGCCATCGCTCTGTTGTGCGTGGCGACCGGGGCACACCAGGGATGGTCGTCCAACCTGCTTTCGACGCCCTCGGACATGTTTCCTTCGAGTTCAGTAGGCACGGTAGTCGGCATCGGAGGCGCGGTTGGCTCGGTCGGCAGCACTGTCGCCACAACCGCGATCGGCCTGCTCTGGACCCATCATTCGCTGCTCCTCTTTTTTGGGGCGGGCTTTGCCTACCTCATTACGCTGGCTGCCTTCCAGTGGAAGCTTCGAACACCCGCACCAGAACCGGACGTGAAACCGGCCGCTGTTTACTAGGGCCTATCACTATAAGCCGAGGTGTCCGGCCGGCCCTGATCCAGCTGCTCGAAAGCCATCTGGCGAAACATCGCTTTGTAGAGGACCAGCGCAGCCGCGCCCCGCAGCCGCGCCGCATCCCCGTCCATCGCTGGAACCACCCGGGGAATGCGCGACGTGAAGGACCTGGCAATTAGCTCACTCTCGATGAGCGGGCAGATGCGGTGCCATAGCGAGGTGCAGTCGCCGACGATCAGAATGACCTCGGGGGCCAGACCGGCCACGAGGATGGCCAGTCCGCGGGCCAGCGCGGTTGCCATCCTGTCGATGGACCGCAAGGCGCGGATGTCCCCGCCTGTCGCCAGGGCCAGCAGTTCCTGGAACGAGGAGACCATTCGGTCGGGACCGAGTTCCTGGAAGTAGCGCAGCGCGGCACGATTGGAGGCAAACGTCTCCCAGCACCCGATGTTTCCGCAACCGCAGACCGGACCCGCGTTCTCAAAAGGCATATGGCCGAATTCGCCCGCCATGCCTTCCCTTCCGCGCACCAGGCGGCCGTCGAGCAGGATTCCGGCGCCGATCCCTTCCGATACCGACACGGCCAGCATGTTGGCGGTGTCCCCAAGTTTCCCAAACCATCGCTCCGCAAACAGGCTCGCATTGGCGGCGTTCTCCATCACGATCGGAGCCTTGAGCGCCTTCTCCAACTCGGTCTGCAGGTCGACGCCGGCCCAGGACACATTGGGCGAAAACACCAGCCGATGCGCCTCCTGGTCGACGCGCCCGGAAACACTCACGCCCACCCCGTCGATCAAGCGCCCGCGAAATGCCGCCCGGAGCGGTCCGGCGGTCCTTGAAATGGCATTAAAAGTCGCCCGGTGGTCGGATTTGGAGCCGGCCTCCCCTCTCGGGGTGCCCGGAGCGGCAAACTCGATCGTCTCGCATTTAAGAATCTTGCCGTGAATATCGATTGCGGCCAGGTTGGCCTTTCCGGGGCGCAGGTCGACGGCCAAAGTGACATGTTTTTCGTCCAGGCTCACGAAGGTTGGCCTACGGCCGCGCGGCAGCCGGCCGAGAGTTCCCGGCGACACCCATCCTTCCTCGATAAGTTGGCCGATGATGAGCGAGACGGTGCTGGCCTGCAGACCGGTCAGACGAGCCAGATCCGCGCGGCTCACCGGCTGGCGCAGGTGGATGGTGCGCAAGACGATGTCGCGGTTGATCTCTCGCGCGGTCTGGCTGGAAGCGAGTCCTCGGGTTTGTCGGGTGGGCTTGTCGGTCACGCGTATCTCGCTCTTGCCCGGTCATTTTCGCCGAGACGCCGCTCGTGAATCGATTTGCCGGATTCGGGAGCGCAGGCAAACTCTACCACACCGATGACCGACCGAAGCGCGGGCATGCGCGGCGGGAACCGAGAAAGCGTTGGGTCGATCCGCACCTCATTGCGTCTGACTGCACGGTCTCAGTGACGGCGTGCCAGGAACCCACCCCGGCAAAACCAGGACGGGGAGCTCCTGCGCGCTGGGCGGAGATTAGCCTGAAGGCTGATTTTCGTCACAGGTTCATCCACCCCCGCTGGGTACTCATCCGGTGCCCATTGAATTTCGCAGCATTTCGCCGTATTCTAAGGATGCAGACGAGTTTGTCCGCCTGAGTTGCCGTGGGTTAGCCGGCTGGCGGAGAGATGAGTGGGCTCACAGCCCACTTTTTATTTGGCGCAAATTCGAGCGGAAAAAATCGCCGCAGCTGGAACGGCTTCCGGATTTGAAATGGGCCGGAATGTCGCGAATCGGGCGGTGTTAAGCCACGCATTTTGCGGCGTTTGGAGCAGATGGCGGTCAGGTTAGACGAAATTCGGACGGCGGCGCAGCGGGTGGCGTCCTCGCACGGGCTGGACGTGGTGGATGTGGAATTCACCGGCTCGTCGAAGGAGCGCATCCTGCGAGTCTTCTTGGAGAAGAACGCAGAAGGCCGCGCGCGGTTGAGGGACGAGATTGCAGCCGGTACAGAGGGTTTGCCGGAACGGCTGATCGAGGGCAGATTGAGCCCGGAGCAGCTTTCGGGCGTCACCCATGAAGATTGCGCCGAATTCAGCCGCGACTTCGGCGTTTTGCTGGACGTGGAAGAACTGGTTCCGGGAGGCGAGTACACGTTAGAAGCAAGTTCCCCGGGCCTTGATCGCAAGTTGACCAAGGCGGAAGACTTCCGAAGGTTTATGGGCAGCCTGGTCAAGATTCAGACATTTGAGCCCATTCGCAATAACCGCCACTGGCAAGGCCGGCTGGTTTACACCCGGGGTTCAGAATCGAGAACCGGGGCAACCGGTCGGGAGTCAGACTCCGAAACCGGGGAGACTTCGATCACGATCGACCTGGCCGCGGTGAAGCAGAACAGCAAGAGCAGG
>DASXGD010000344.1:0-5315 GCA_036489245.1 Occallatibacter sp.
CGACAAGCAAGTGGGCAACCCTAGATTCTTGTTCAAAGCGGAAGCCGCCAGCAGAACGGTGGCCACGATCCAGATACCAATGAACACGAGCTTGCCGGCAGGATTGAGCCGTCCGATGCCGTCGCCGTCGGCCACTCCGCCTAAGAGGTCGCGCCGGAAATACAGCCGCAGGACAACGTACGTGGCCGCGATCGAGAGCAAAGACGGCAAGGCGAATGCCGCCAGCCAGTGCGCCAGCGGAGGCATGCGGGTGCGAAACACGACCAGGTTGGCCGGATTAGAAATGGGGAGCACGAACGAAGCCGCGTTGGCGATCAGTGCGCAGGCAAACAGGTATGGCAGCGGCTCCGCTTTCGATTTGCGCACAGCGCTGAACACGGCCGGAGTCAGCACCACAGCCGTGGCGTCGTTGGACATAAAAATCGTGACCACCGTTCCGACGGCATAGATCAAAGTGAACAGGCGCGTGCGCGAGCCGCGCGCATGCTCGACGGCAACCTCGGCCAGCCAGTCGAATACGCCGTAGAAACGCGCCAGTTCCGAGAGCAGCATCATGCCGGTCAGGAACAGGTACACATCGGTTCCCGCCGCGATGGCGCGCCCGGCCAACCCGAGGGGAACGAGCCGAAGAACGACCAGCAACAGGGCTCCGGCACCAATCCAATAAACCTCGGCGATCCTGCGCGGCCGGACCAGCATTAACACAATGCTGACGACGACCACAAGGATCAGGGCAAGATGCGCAGAGAACATGACAATGAGATGCAAAATCGCGAAATTATTCATTGCTCGTTAAAGTGAGATGCCCTTCGCCCGATCGGTATCGATGATTGACGCGTTACCGCGTGCTCTGAAAAACTGCGGCTAATGCGATACAGCGGAAGGATAGAATATGCGGACGCCCGCAAAATGCGTGTGCGCAACAAGACATACTACCGGTTTGCTCACTGGCCGATCTGGATCTGGGTTTTCTTTCTCGCCCCCGGTCCCCTGACTTTCAGCCTCTTCGCTCACGGGTTCACCTGGGCCAATTCCCTGTGGCTGGGCGCGGTTCTCATCGGCACGGGGATCGCCGGCATACGGGGACAGTTACCCGGTGTCGAACCGGCTCCCTACATCCTGCGCTTCGACGAGGACAAGCCCAACCCTCTCTATCGCAAGGTCTGCTACACCTTTGCGTGGAATGCAGTGCTCAATTTCGCATTGCTCAATCTCGCTGGCCTGATCATCGCTGTGGCCTCGGGCGTATGGATCATGAAGCAGCTGTATCAATACGCATATCTTCCCTTGTGCGCGATGATCCTGCTGCTGGGTGCGGCCGGATTATTGCCGCGCGTGGGGCACTCCACCAAACACGAAGGAACCGAGCGCCGGTACTTCTATGGCTCGGTGTGGGCGGTCACCACCGGCCAGACGCTGCTACTTGTTTTGTGGAAGATGCTGCCCCGAGGCGAGCCGGGCGACCTGATCAAACTGATTGTCTTCGCAGGTGCTCTCGCGTTTATGGGGATTCTGGCCTGGCGCGGGATTCTCCCCCGCACCCGGCCGATCCTGCCGGGCGAAATCATGGTTGATTGAAGCCAATCGTCGCTTACTTCTGGACCGGCGTATAGCCTGTCGATGACGCCTTCTTGAGCGCCTCCACGCCTTCGTCAAGCGTGATCAACAGCGTGGTCTTTGTGCCTCTCAGGGCGCCCCCCGCCCCGACTGACAGGGCCATGGCCGCGGCGCTAATGGTGTCGGGCATGTCGACGATGAAAACGACGTCGTGGTCGCCGAACGCCATCCATGCCCCGACCAGCTTGCCGCCCAGGTTCTCAATGGATTTGCGCACGACTTCAGAGCGGTTCTGGGGATTCTTCACCAACGCGGCTAACGCTTCGGATGTATAGGACGCTTGAACTAGAAAGCTGGGCATGGTCGATTGCCTTTCGAGATGAGTTTCAGATCCGAGCCGAAAACCGGACGAGTATACACCCTGTGATTATTCCGCTGCCCCGGCAATTCTCGAATGGGTCGTCGACGCATTTCGTCCGGCCATCGCCTCAATCTCCACCCCAATCCTGTCGCAAAACTCGCGCGGCTCAATTGCTCTCGCGCGCGCTCCCAGACCGAGGACCACGAAGCGGGCGAACTCCTCGTCCTCGAATTCGGCTGTCAAAACCGCCCAGCCTTCGGGCAGATCCTTCAATCTCTCGCGATTTGCGGGTGAAGTCGGGCAGCGCGCTGCGAGCATTTGCGCCGCCGGCGGGGCGAGCGCAAGCACTACCGCAAAGCGCCGGCGCCTGCCCTCCAACTCCGCGGTAGCCCTGGCCCAATGCGCGGCCAGGTCAAACTTCGCCGGCCGCTCGAATCCACCGGCCAGCATGGTCACCGCCGACATGCGCGAAACCCGGAACGTCCGCATGCCGGTGGCCCCGCGCGCGACCAGGTACCAGATCGTGCCTTTGGCCACGAGGCCGAGGGGATCCACTGTTCGCGCGCTGCGCTCACCATCGGCGCGCACATAGTCGAAGGCCAGCTGCCGTTCGCGTGCCACCGCGTCCTGCACGACCGAAAGCATGGAAAGGTCTTCGCCCGTCTGCCACCAGGCCGTGGGATCGACATGCAGCCGTTCCCGCATGGCCGCCGCCTGTTCACGCATCGGCCCGGGCAGCGAGGCCATTAACTTGTTGAGTGCGCTCTCGGCGGCGGCGGCCAGGCGCTGGTTGCCCACCACGCGCGGTTGCGCCATCAACAGAGCTCGTAATTCCGCCTCGTCAAGCCCGGGTACCTGCGTGCGCCAGCCTTTCTCCAGTTCCCATCCACCCTGCGAACCACGCAAGGCCACGACGGGAACGCCGGAGGCGCTGATGGATTCGAGATCGCGATGAACGGTGCGCTGGGAAACCTCCAGCCGCTCCGCCAGTTCTCGCTCGGTCATGCGGCCCCTGGCCTGCATCAGGAGCAGGACCGAGAGCAACCGATCAGCCTTCATCGCGAACCATTCCTTTCCGTGTTCAACATATTTTTATGATCCCGCTTTAATTATGACATCACTTGTCATATATGAAATATGAATATAGAAATGTGGATGAAAGGTTCAGGTTCCCCATGAATATTCCGACCACCATGAAGGTTCACTTATACGTCTTCGACGCCATGGAAGACTGGGAAGCAGCCCTTGGTGTCGCGGCCATCAATAGTCCTCAGTTCCAATCGGGCCGCTATCGCATGGTGACGGTCGCATCCAGTCTCAGGCCCATTACGACCATGGGCGGCGTGCTGATCCAGCCAGACGTTTCGATTGACGCCGTCACGCCCGATTCGAGTGCCATGCTGGTCCTCCCCGGCGGCCAGTCATGGGAGAGAGACGCCCATGGCGAGACGCTGCAACTTGCCTCCCGGTTTATCGCATCCGGAACACCGGTCGCAGCCATCGGTGCGGCTACCCTTGCACTGGCACGAGCGGGATTCCTCGATCGTCTTCGCCACTCCGGCGACGCGCGCGAATACCTGATCTCGAGCGGCCATCACGGAACCGCCTTCTACTGCGGCATGCCTTCGATTGGCGGCAACGGCACAATCTCCGCCTCTGCAATCGCGCCCGTCGATTTTGCCCGTGAAATCTTCAGGATGCTCAATCTCTCTTCGCGCAGCGGCCCCAGTGAAGCGCGGTATGCGATGTTCAAGCACGGCGACGCCGCAAAGTCGTACGTCCTGTCGACAAGCTACGCCAGGAACTGATTCTCACCCTTCGAAGGAGATGAACCCATGGACCTGAAAAGCTATTTACTCGCCCAGCTCGAGAGCGAAGCCGCCCTCACGCGCAAAGCCATCGCCCGCGTCCCCGAGGGCCACAATGATTTCAAGCCGCATGAGAAATCGATGCCGCTCGGGTACCTTGCCGCGCTGGTGGCCGGCATGCCGGGATGGATCCCGCTGATGATCGAGCGCGACGAACTCAACCTCGATGACACGGCGAGCCAGGGCTTTCGCCCCAAAGTCGCGGTAACCAACCCCGAACTCATGGCCGCTTTCGAAGCGGCCCTCGGAAGCGCGCGGCGATCGCTCGAATCGACAAACGACGAGCATCTGCTCACTCCGTGGGCCTTCAAGATGGGCGGGCGCACCGTTTCGCAAGACCCCCGCTACCTCATGATCGCGAACGCCGTGTTCAGCCACCTCGCTCACCATCGGGGGCAGTTGACCGTCTACCTGCGCCTCAACCAGGCCATCGTCCCTGCTCTCTACGGTCCCTCCGCCGATGAACAACACTGATACGCCGACGGATCTTGTTTAAATATCGGGGGCCCCAGGTCTCGTCCGCTGCGGGGGATGAGACCTGGTATTCACGGCTCAAACGCGGGCGCTCCTCATCCCCTTCACCTGCTAAACTCAGTCCGGTATGCTCCTCGCATTTCTCTGGATCGCGATAGCAGCTTACCTGCTTGGATCTATTCCTGTGGGTTATCTGCTGGTGCGCATCTTTCGCCGCCAGGACATCCGTACCGTGGGCAGCGGCAACATCGGCGCCACCAACGTTCTTCGTGCTGAGGGCAAGGCTCTTGGGGCTGCCACCTTCATTCTTGACGTTTGCAAGGGCGCGCTCGCAGTCCTGCTCGCCGCAATGATTGCCGGTTCTGTGCTTCCCGCGGTGCCGGCGCGGAATGTCGAAGCGCTGGCGGCTCTTTTTGCCGTTATCGGCCACATGTTTCCGGTGTGGCTGCACTTTCGCGGAGGCAAGGGCGTCGCTACCGGATTCGGCGTTTTTCTCGTCGCTGCTCCCTGGGCTGCGCTCTCCTCCATTGCTCTGTTCGCTATTGTTTTCGCAATCACCCGCTATGTTTCGCTGGGATCCATTCTTGGCGCGGCAAGTTTTCCCATCTTCGCCTGGTTCATGGTCAGCGGCGAGCGGCCGGTCTTCTTCATCGCCGTGCAAGCCATGGTCGCCCTGCTCATCATCGTCAAGCACCATCCCAACATCCGGCGCCTGCTGGCCGGCAACGAGCACCGCTTCGGTGCCGCCAAGACCGCATGACTATTCTCCCCATCGCACCCAGAATTGTTGTGCTCGGCTCCGGAGCCTGGGGGACTGCTCTCGCCCTCACCCCGGCGCGCAACGGCCGCTCGGTTACGATCTGGGCGCACAGCCCGGAGGCGGCAAAGGAAATCGTCGACCTCCGGCGGAAGTTCGAAAACATTCAGTTCCTGCCGGGCTTCGAACTTCCGCCGGAGGTCGTGGTGACCGGCGAGAACGCAGCCGTCGCGTCCGCCGACATCATCGTCTCCGTCGTGCCGTCAGAGTTTCTTCGCTCTACGCTCGCGCGCCTCAA
>DASXGD010000509.1:0-1946 GCA_036489245.1 Occallatibacter sp.
CCTGTGCTGTCACATGTCCTCCCAGGTTAAAGTTTCAAGCCGTATCAGCGACGACTCCGGCAAAGCGGCCCCCGAAAAGACGGGGAAAGTCACCGGAAGCGTACCATCCGTACCCACCTCTGTCGAGTGACTGCAATCACACGGAGGTTTAAGCCTTCTCCCATCTGCGAAATTGCCCGCAAACCCTTCGCAAACGTGTACAGTACGGGCGTAGGAGATTACGGTCCATCGCCATGACTTCCCCCACCATGCTCACACCGCGGCAGGCGGCCGAGAAACTCGGCATCAGCTATCCCGCGATGAAACACTGGATTCTGGCCGGACGTATCCGCACCATTAAGACTCCAGGCGGGCACCACCGCGTTCCCCTTGACGCCCTTGAGGAGTTCCTGCCCCATGCCGTCGCCCGCCCCGGAGCGGCCCGCATCAGTGGACGCAACCAGTTGCTCGGAACCATCGTCGAGGTCACCATCGAAGGGCTACTCGCCAAAATCGTCCTCTCCGTCGGAACCCAGCGGGTCACTGCAATCATCACCGCCGACAGCGCGCGCGAATTGGCCCTCAAGCCCGGAGAGGACGCCCTTGCCCTTATCAAGGCTACCGAGGTCATGATCGGACGGCCGTAAGGCGCCAACGGTAAACAGTCGACAGCGAGAGCATGGAGGGGTGAGTTGTAAATCGTGTACGCCGGGGCCGAGAATTCCGGTCATCCAACCGACGCCCATGGCCGGCTGTTCGCCGTCCGGTCCTCATTCAATCGGAATTTCGATCTTGTCGCCCGGCAGGGCGATCTGCAGGTTCTGGGTCGTCGGCTCCCGCACCTGTCCGTTCGGCAATGGATGAAGCTTGAACAGCACCAGCATGTTTCGATCGGGATGATCGAGCGCGTGAAACGTGGCCACCTGCTCTACTGAGTACCGGCTATGGATGTCTTCCAGTGTGCCCGGATCGAATTCGTTCCAGGTGGCAAACCAGCCCGGCTCATAGTCGCGCAGCTTCGACGCAAGGTCCTGGGTGCCGAAATCGTCGCAGATCGCGGGCAGGTGCGTGATCATACTGATTTCGTCTCCGCTGATCGAAAGGAGAAGTCGTTTGCCGTTGGGATGCTGATCGATATAGCTCGTGAGTTTCCGCGCCGCGGGCACCAATGTATATTCCGGACGCATAGCAAGACCCGCTGTCCATTCGCCGTTCAGGCAGGCGGCAACTATCACCGCGCCCATCATTGCAAATCCCAGAACCGCGGCTCCATTCCGCATCCACGGCGCCCTTGGGTCAGCGCCCCCATCGGCCTCCATTTGCTTGTCCAGGCCGGCTACCTTGTTCACTCTGAGTGACGACAACATCGCCTCGATCCCCATCGTCAGCACGAAGGAACAAAAGAATGCCACGACGGCGTAATAGCGCGGCTGCGGATGATTCTGGTAGGTCATGAACCCGATGTATCCCGCCACTGCCAGCAGCGATGCGCCAAAGGCCGGATCCCTCCCCAGGCGCCGGCTCCAGCAACTGCGCCACGCCAACGCCATGCTGACCGGAACCAGTCCCGCCAGCGGGACCAGGATCCGGTCGATCCACAATCCGCCTTTAAGCGACCACCACAAGCTCAGCAGCGGCCAATAGAATTCCGCCGGCTTGGCGTACTTATTCACAACGAACAGATACTCATAGTCGCGCAGCAGCCCCTCATGAATCACCAGCGCCATCCAGAGGCCAAACGTCGCCGCGAATGCTCCCGACGCCGCCACCGAGCAGCGCATCGCCAGTTTCCGCTGGGGCCACAGGGGCGCAACCAGCGCCCATCCAATCGCTGGCAGAAGAAACAGAGCCGTGGTCTTGGTCAACATCATCAGCGTAAAAAGCACGCCGATTCCCCCGCTCACCAGCACCGGCCGCCGAAACCGCGGTAGCCGCACCGCGAGATTCAACGCCGCCAGCGTAAAGGC
>DASXGD010000019.1:0-4402 GCA_036489245.1 Occallatibacter sp.
TGGTGCTGGGAATTGCCGCCTTCCTGCGCGGGCTCATGGGAGAAGGCGCCCTGCCCGGGTGGTACAAGGAGCTGATCGCCACCCGCGTCGCCTCGCTCAACAACTGCGAATACTGCGTCAGCGCCCACCGCTATCTCGCGGCCAAACGCGGCGCCACGCCCGAGCAGGTCGCCGCTTGCGACGCATACGAAACCGGCCCATTCACTGAGAAGGCGAAGGCCGGCTTCCGTTATGCTGACGTGCTCCACGTTTCCGGCCACGCCGTTGACGACGAAGCTTTCACCGCAGTAAGCGAGCACTACGATTCGCAGGAGATCATCGAGCTCACCGCCGTAGCCGCGGCCTTCGAATTCTTCACTCGCATGATTACGGCGCTGCGCATCCCCGTCACGCCGCTACCCCAGGGACGCTGAGAACGTCAACACACAGAAGGCCCAATTCCGAGAGAGGTCCAATGAACAACTGGAAGAGTGTATCCACGGTCTGCTTTCTCCTGTTCGCGGCGCTTTGGCCCGCAGCCAACGCGCAGACGAGCGCAGCCGGAACCAGCGCCCCCGATTACCTGCCCGGCCTGAACACGGCATACATCGACAAAAGCGTGGATCCGTGCCAGGATTTCTACCAATACGCCTGCGGCAAATTCAGCGCCATCCATCCCATTCCCGCCGACCGCTCCTCGTTTGGCACTCTAGGGATGCTGGCGGACGAGAACCAGAAGATTCTTCATGCGATTCTCGAAAAAGCGGCTGCCGGGGGCGCAAACCGGACTGCGAACGAGCAGAAGATCGGTGATTACTACGCCTCCTGCATGGACACGGCCGCCATCAACCGGGAGGGCCTGAAGCCATTGCAGCCGGAATTGGACCGCATCGCCGCCATCAAGGACAAGACGGAGTTGACGGATCTGCTCGCGCACCAACAGTTGATCAACGTCAACACCTTTTTCGGATTCGGAGAGCAGCAGGACTTCAAGGATGCGCGCAAGCAGATTGCATCGGTTGACCAGGGCGGGCTGGGGTTGCCGGAGAAGGACTATTATCTGCGCACGGGAGCGGCGGACGAGAAGATCCGGCAGCAGTATGTGGAGCACGTCGCCAACATGTTCAAGCTGCTGGGCAAGCCGGAGGCTGAAGCAACAGCCGACGCTCAAAAGGTGATGGACCTCGAGACTGCCCTGGCCAAAGTGTCGCAGGACGTAACTTCGCAGCGGGATCCGAACAACGTCTATCACATCATGTCGATCGCCGACCTCGAAAAGCTGACCCCTGCTATCGACTGGAAGAAGTTTCTTGCTGCCGTCGGCGCGCCCCCTGTGACGGAGTTGAATGTCGCCTATCCACCGTTCTTCAAAGGGCTGGCGTCCCTTCTCGACTCCACCAGCCTGGATACGATCAAGCTCTATCTCCAGTGGCAGCTCATCGCTTCCATCCCTCCAACGACATTGCCGCAGGCGTTGGACGAGGAGCACTTCAAGTTCTACGGCAAGACCCTGAGGGGGCAGCCCGAGCAGCAACCGCGCTGGAAACGCTGCGTGCAGGCAACCGACGGCGCCCTTGGCGAGGCGTTGGGCCAGGTCTACACGGCCCAGGCGTTTCCGCCCTCGAGCAAGGCGGCCACTCTTCAGATGGTGCACGACATTGAAGCGGCGATGGATGCCGACGTTGACACCCTGAGCTGGATGAGCGCCGAGACAAAGGTCAAAGCAAAGGAGAAGCTGCAGGCAATCGCGAACAAGATCGGGTATCCGGATAAGTGGCGCGACTATTCCAGCCTCTCCGTTGTGCGCGGCGACGCGCTCGGAAATGCCATACGGGCCATCGAATTCGAGAACCGGCGGCAGGTGGACAAGATCGGCAAGCCGGTGGATCGCGGCGAGTTCGGCATGAGCCCGCCGACGGTGAATGCCTACTACAACCCGAGCATGAACGATATCAACTTCCCGGCCGGAATTCTGCAGCCGCCATTTTACGATCCGAAAGAGCCGGACGCGGTGAACTATGGGCACATCGGAGCAGTTGTCGGGCATGAGCTAACGCACGGGTTCGACGATGAGGGACGGCAGTTCGACGGCAGCGGAAACCTGAACGACTGGTGGACGGAAAGCGACGGAAAGCAATTCGATGCCAAGGCCGATTGCGAAGTGAAGGAGTATGGCGACTTCACTGTTGCCGGTGCGGTGAAGGTAAACGGCAAGCTCACACTTGGTGAAAATACGGCGGACAATGGCGGACTGCGCCTGGCGTATATCGCGCTGCTCGCGGACGCGAAACGCAAGAACGCCGACATGCAGGCGAAGCAGGCGGATGGTTATACGCCGACGCAGCAGTTTTTCCTGGCGTTTGGGCAAAACTGGTGCGGCGCGATGCGGCCTGAACAGGAGCGCATGCTGGTACAGACCAATCCGCATGCGCCCATGCAGTTCCGGGTCAATGGCGTGGTGCGTAACATGGAAGAGTTCGGGCAGGCCTTTGGCTGCAAGGCCGGCCAGCCGATGATGCCCGCAAACGCCTGCCGGGTCTGGTAGCGACAGGCCCAGTCCGAGACCGTTGCGCGCCTCATTTCGCCGCGGTATTCGTCGCAGCGGCTGGGGGCTTTTTCCCCAATTGCTGCACAAAGAAGTCGGCCATCATCTTGTTGGCTTCGATGGCTTCCGGCAGGCGCGGATCGTACCAGAATGCGTGGGGCAGCGCGTCAAACACCACCAGCCGCGCGTCCACGCCCGCACCCAGAAAGGCGCGGTGCAGGTTGGCCGTGCCGCTCAGCAGCAGGTCGCGGCCGCTGGTGATGAACAAGGTGGGCGGCATACCATGCAGGTCGGCGAAAATGGGCGAAAGCACCGGGTCCCTGGCATCGGTTGAGCCCACGTAGAACGGATCGTGCGCGCCCGGTTCGGGCGGATCGAGATGCCCTGCCAGACCGCGCAGGCCGTACATGGCGACCGAGTCGCCCGGCCTCGCGAAATCGCCCATGCCGCTGAAGATGCCCAGGGCCGCGGGTTGCGGCATTCCCAGTTGCTTCAGCTTAACGGCCACCTCGGCGGTGAGAATCGCGCCCGCCGAAGTCCCATAGATCACGATATGTTCCGGCTTATAGACCGCCAGCAGGGCCTTGTACACCGTGATTGCGTCATCGACGGCCGCGGGGAAGGGATGCTCCGGCGCCAGCCGGTACAGAACGGCGACGACTTTTACCTTGGTGTAGCTGGCGATGGGAATCGATTCGGTGTACGACCCCGAGTCTGAATTGAAGCCGCCCCCATGCAGGTTCAACAGCACCCTGTCATGGCTGGAAAAGGGCATGTTGTCCGGAGTGACGGTATGGACCGGCACGCCGCCAATGCTCAGTTCCGCGATGGTCACGGGACAAATCTTGCTCCATGCTTCCTTGGCGCGCGCCGTATATTCGTCTGTCCTCTTGCGGCGGTCGTCGAGAGACTGCGGCGATCCCTGGTCCGGTTCCGCATGCCCCACCGATAGTCGTGCCTGCTCGCTCAGGTTCTCGGGCACCGGCACCACGCGCGTTACGTGCGCCGTTCCCTTCTCATCGATGTAGCTGCTGTCGCGGGTGGGTGCTTCCGCCGCGGTCGTTGGCTTCAGTTCTGGCTTGTCGGCGGGCTGTTGAGCGGCGGCCGCGAGGGGCGCCAACAGCACGAACAATACGGAAAGACACTTTACACGCATCAAGGCGAACCTCTCCAAAGAGCACATCGATTCTAACCTTCCCAGGGAGAGCGTCCGGGACCGCGATCCAACTCACGAGCGGAGTCCCGGCCATCTCGGGGATTCGCACTTTCCTGCTGCCGGTCGTGCTCCGGTTGCGGTACAGTGAAGGTCCTATGACCACGCTGACCACGACTGAAATCCGGAATTTTATCGGGGGCCGATGGGTCTCTCCGACCAGCGATGCAGCGCTCGAATTGACCAATCCCGCTACCGGCGAACCCCTGGGGACAACTCCCGGCGGCTCTGCGGCGGAAGTCGATGCGGCTGTCCAGGCCGCGCACGCCGCCTTTCCCGCCTGGCGTTCCACTCCGGCCACCGATCGCGTGCAATTCCTGTTCAAGCTCAAGAACCTGCTCGAAGAGCGCTTCGACGAATTGGCATCGCTCATCACCATTGAGAACGGCAAGACCCTTGGCGAAGCCCGCGGCGAACTGCGTCGGGGCATCGAGAACGTCGAGGTGGCCTGCGGAATGCCCGTGCTCATGCAGGGATACTCGCTCGAAGATATAGCGGCGGGCATCGACGAGATCATGGTGCGTCAGCCGCTCGGCGTGGCCGCCGTGATCACGCCGTTCAACTTTCCTCTCATGATCCCGCTGTGGTTTCTGCCCTACGCCATCGCTACCGGCAACACGGTGGTCCTCAAGCCGAGCGATCGCGTGCCCTTCAGCGCCCTGCGC
>DASXGD010000023.1:0-6083 GCA_036489245.1 Occallatibacter sp.
GCCCGGGATCCTGGCCATGGAGGTCTATCAGAGCCGGGTGTGGGTCATGGGCGAGACGGTGATGTCGTTCTCGGCCGCATCGAACGGCTGCGACTTCTCGGTGGCCGGCGGCGGCGGATCGTTCGGCTATTCGGGCAACACTCTGACCACCACCTATCGCGACCTGCGCGCCTCGGCCTCCTACCTGTTCGTATTCGGAGATTCCTCGACCGACATGGTCAACAACGTCATAACTTTCGGCGACGGCACCACGATCCAGTTCACCACCCAATTCAACTACCTGAATGTCGACCCGATGGTGGGTCACGCCTTCCCGCGCAAGGTCGGGCACTCCGGTCGCTACTCGGTGCTGGCCAGCGGCGCGCGCGCGTACCCCTCGAGCGCAAACAGTCGCAACTCCGGCGGCGGACTCTGGTTGCTGCTGGGAGGGGAGGCGCAGGAGATCGGACAGAAGCTCACTAATCTTTGGATGACGCTCGACACCAGCCAGTTCTATCCGACCTTCGCCACCGTCACCATGTTCGGGCGCCGCATCGTGCTGCTGAACGGAATGTTCGTCGACCCGTGGGGCGTCAAGCGTTCCCTGATGCTGGGCTACGACGGCACCACCTGGACAATCATGTCGCAGGGGCTGAACCTGACCAACATAGGATATATCGAGCAGGACTCAATCTGCGATGTCTACGGCACCGACGGAAACTCGCTCTATCATTTGTTTGATCATCCCGATCCGACGCTCAAGAAAAAGCTGTCGACCAAGATGCTCAAGAACAAGGGTCCGCTCACGCACCTATCAATCAACAGCTGGAAACGGCTGTTCCTCGAGCTCTCCGACAAGTCGGGGCAAGGCGTCTCCATCATCGGCACGGTGACGACCGCGGGCGGCGGCGTTCCCAACGGCACCGAGGATGTTGCCTTTCAGCTGGCGGCGGGCACCGCCTCCGGCTTCGAAGCGCAGCCGCTGAACGGACAGGGCATCATGGCGGGTGTCGATCTTGAATCGTTCTCGCCCGACTTCATCATCGAGCGCATCCACCTAGCAGGTGATTCACGCAGCCTGTTCGGCGCCTGATTGACGGACCCCCCTCCCCAGGATTAGCCTCCCCGCCGCGGTCAACCCGACCGCGAATCAAGAATGCACTTAAAAATGGAGGCCATCATGGCTCGCAGAGGTCGAAGAGGCCGTCGGCGTCGGAGGTAGCACCGTGGCTCGCCGCCGAAGATATCGCAGATATCGACGGAGATAACCGATGCCGCGCCAGTATGTCCGACCGGCCAATCTGGCGCGGGCGGTTAAGGTCAAGGATTGGAGAAAGCCGAACGAGGTAAATTGGCGTCCACGGCTTCACTCCTATCGGATGACCCACACAGGCAATCGGATGCGACGAACGCGGAGGCTGTGATTGGCAAAGCGCGCAGGAGCGCGGAGTGATCGCAGAGGACGATGATGGCGAGACGCAAGAGGCGTTCCCATGGCGCCCGGACTCTGCCCAAAATCGCGCACGCCGTGCGCGGACGGAGGGGACGAAGACACTGACCGAATTCGACCTTCACAAAGCCGTCGCGCAGTACCTTGATTGGTGCCTCGTGCCGCCAGCGTTCTACACCACATTTCCGGCCGGCTGGGACAAAATGAGCAAGACCCGCGCCGGTATGCTGTACGCAGCCGGGCTGAAAGCCGGCATTCCCGACATCCTCATCTTCTACAACGCCCGCACGATTGGAATCGAGTTAAAGGCCGGCAAGGGGAAGTTGTCGAAGATTCAGGTAAATACGATAGAGCAACTCACCGAGGCAGGTGTGTTTGTACAAGTTTGCAGGAGTGTGGAAGAAGTTGAGGAAGCATTGACAAGTCTACAACTCCCCTTGCGCGGAACAGTAAGGGCAGCATGAGCGACGGCTTCATATCCCAGCATGATTGTTGGCACTGGCAACATTATTGGTCCTCGCCCTGGACCCAGCAGGTCGGCGGTGGTCTCGTCGCCGCGACCCCGCCCAACGCAGGCTTCACCGGCGGACCGCCCAAGACCATCCCGCCGCCGCTCGTATCGATCCCCGGCAACCAACAAGTAAAGGTAGGCAGTCATGGCGCAGGACCAGAAACCGTGGCCTAAGATCGCTGACAGTCCGCCAGCCTATACGATGCACCCGGACGGAATCTTCCGCAGCGATCGCGCGCTCACCGGACCGCTGCGCATGGGCACCGCTCCCGGCGTCGGTCCCAAGAATCGGCTCGACGACGGCACTACTTCGTCCGACTTCGGCAGCGATCGCGTCTCGCCGCGAAGATTTGACCCCGCAGGAACCAGCAGCACGCGGGCGCCTGAGCGCGAGTCGTCAGCGCGCGTCTCGCGAGAGATACGAAAGACCAGCAAGTGAGCGCGGCCGACTTGCTGACCTATCCCAGTGATCCGCGCGCGCAAAGCTGGTGGGCGTTCGCTCATGCACAGAACCACAAGCCATGGATTGGCGTCTGGGAGACGGAGCGCGCCAGCTACTCGACCATTCCGTACCTGATCGGAAATTACTGGAAGGATCACGACAATCCAGCTTGGCGCTTGAATCACCAGTTCGCGCATTGGGACACCGTCTATCAGCCATCGCAGCCGGTCGGACCGTTCACGGCGCCGATCGGACAAGACCTGCTGCACAGCGGTCCAACCGATCCGGTCCATGGAAAATTCTGGGTCTTCGCCAATCATACGGAGCATAAGCTGGTGGAAGACAACCAAGCCACGAACGGCTGGCCGTTCTATTATCCGTTCGGATGAAGCCGCGCCTGCTGGTCGAATCCGATCTTCCATGGATGATCGAACTGGCGCAGCGAAGATTCCCCGCGTTCAACCCGGTTGCAGCGCGAAGCTGGTTCGTCAACGAGGTGCTGACGAACGACCGCTATTTCGCCATGCGCACCGAGGATGCGTTCCTGATCGCGGTCCTGAGCTCCATGCCCTGGACGTCCAGAACCGAGGCCATCGTGCTCATCCTGATCACGGCCGATGACAAGCCCTGGCAGGTTGTGCGATTGCTCCGGGAGTCGATAAACTGGGCGCGGCAACGGAAAGCGGCGCATTGGCATTTCTGGATGGACGATGCCGATGCCGGGGCGCTCGCCCGTCGGGTCGGCGCCCGCGAGAACACAAGCAGATATCGGATGGACCTCTGACAGGAGGCATCATTGACCTACGTCCTCGCACCTATTTTAGGAACCGCGCTTGGCAGCCTTGCCAGCAGCATTTTCGGCGGCGGCGGCTCATCGACCGCCAATCCGAGCGCCGGCAGCGCCAGCGCGATCGGTATCTCCAACACGGCGCCGCTGGTGTTTGGCGCCGCCAAACAGGCCGGACAGGAAGCATCCACCAATGTCGCGAATCGCTACGGCTCGCTGGGCCTCGGCGATTCGACCATGGCGTCAATCGATGAGACGCAGGCCAAGACCCAACCGTTTGTGGGAGCCGCCACCAACATTGCCAACCTCGACCTATCGGCACAGAAGTTCAACGCCACCGCGGCGCAAAACTACCAGAACCAGATGCAGTCATTCCAAAACGAACTGAGCAGCTTCCTTGGCGGCAACGCCGGACAGGCGGCGGGTGGTGGGTTAGGGGCTGGAAACCCCTTCCAGATATAAGGGATAGGCCATGTCCTATGTCAGCGGATCAGGGTCATATGGTGGATACGGTGGCGCTCTTGCCTCCCTGTTTGGCGGTGGCGGCGGCAACACGACTTTGAATGACTTGGTCGACCGCAATCCCTATCCCTCAACCGACCCGAATACGTTGCAGCCCGCGGTCGACTACAATCCCTATCCCTCAACCGATCCGAACACGTTGCAGCAGGTGGCCTCGAACGCACCGGCGCAAGTCGACCCGAATCAGGCATCGGCGCCAACCGGGCCCATGCTGGCGACCGCGCTCACCAATGCCCAGCTGGGCATCCCGCCGGTAACGACGGATCCCAACGATCCCACCGGTGGAAACCAAAGCCCGACCGAAGGCGGTCCAGATCAGCCCGCAGCCGACCAGCGCGCGCAGCCGTGGGGCACGCCCCTTCCGGGATCCGGCGGCCGGACGCCTCCGCCAGGGTACCGTCCTATATCGGACGCCCCCAACGCTCCCGGCGGGCAACCACCCCCTCAAGGTGGCGGCCAGCAGGCCGCCCCACAGGGCGGCGGTGGCGGTATGCCCCGCCTGCCACCGGCGCAGCAGGGCGCGGGCGCCGTCGGCAACATGGGCGGCGCCGCCGGAACGCCGCTCCCCCAGCTGATTGCGAGGATGATGCAGCGCATGCGCCAGCAGGGGCAGATTCCGCCATGGGCCCGTGGGCCCGGAGGCCTGACCCGGCCCGGCTACGGGGTCGGCGCCGGTCGCTACCCGATGCCCGGCCGCGGCCGTGCCCCATTTTCGCCACAATCGCCTCGGGCATTTGTTCCAAGAGAGGCCATGGGAGGTTCCTACGCGCCGCGCGGCCTGGGCGGAAGCCGCGGACCCGTCCCTCAGGGGCCCAATTACATGCAGCGGCTCTACCAGGGGGAATATCCGCCGCACGAGAGCACGATGCGGAACATCCAGACCCCCGCCGGGCCGATGAAGGTCAATCCGCTCGCTGCCGGCGATGTCCAGGGCTTCACCCGCGATTTGCAGCGACACGGCTTCCCGTTCGAAAAACCGTGGGGCTCGTACAATCGGCGCCGCATGCGGTGGTCCAACAACTGGTCGAGCCACTCCTGGGGCACGGCCTTCGACATGGACAACCAGGATGGTCCGATGTCGCCGCGCGCGCAGCGGTGGATGCAGCAGAACCCTGGCCTGTTCCAACAGCTGATGCGGCAGTGGAACATGAGCCAGCCGCTGCCCGGCCGTGATCCTCGCCACATCGAATGGAACGGACCCAACCCGCAGTATCATCCGCCGCAGCAGACGGCAGATGGAGGTGGTGGACCCTATGGGCCCGACATTGTTCAAACCTTCAGAAAATACGGCACACAGGTAGACGCGCAGGGGAATCCGATTCTGCAAGGTGGGGGCAAGCGGCTACAACCGGACCAGACACCTGTAACGACGGATTCCAACGACCCCACCGGTGGAAACCAAAGCTCGACCGGCAGCGGTCCGCCTGCGGAAAGTAAACCGCCGGACACCGCGCCAGCTAACGCTGACCCCGCCGGGCCCGATCTCAGCAGCATGTTCGCCGCAGATGACACCGAAGAAGACGACACCTCGGTAGCCTGACCATGGTCGACTTCACACAACCACAAAAGCAGCAGGACGACTCCGGTTACGACCAGAGCCAGTTCCCCGAGAACAGCGACTGGGACAAAATCGATCCCGCACAGGACCGGCCGCGCCAGCCCTATTACGAATACCAGGGCGCCAAGCGGCGTCCGTCGCAGGATTGGGGCACCCCCAACCAAGCCAACCAATTCGCCGAAAACTACGGCCCCGCCATGCCGCAGGGGCAGTACTGGCCGACCATGCAGCAGCTGCCGAACTTGATGAAGTCGACCATGGGCGACATCAGCACGTTTTCTCTGCCGATGCAGCGCGGCGCCCTCAGTAGCATGCAGGGCACACTCGCGTACATGAAGGCGTACAAGGCCGCTTACGACAAAGAGCGGGACGCTGCTCCCAAGCGCGAATTGGAGCAGATATCTCTCAATTTGGCAAAACTCCACCAAGAAACCGACGCACAGAACCGGGATTATCACGATATCCTTGCCGGCACCGATCCCGGCAGCCCCAAACAGCATCAACAACTCTATGCGGCTGCGGCCAAGCATCAGGACCACTACTTGCAGAGCCTGCTAGAAGAGGGGGAGTATGAAAAGGCCACCCATGTCCTGGCTGAACGGGATAAGTATTCCCAGGACTGGCAGAATATGCAGAAAGCGGTCGATGCCGACCTGAAGAATAAAGCCGACATCGAGAGGTCTAAAGCGGAAGCGGATCTGGCGAGAGAAAGAATCAGGAAGTCGCAAGAAAAGGACAGCGCAGGACAAGCGGGAACTTCCGTTCCTGAATATCCGAAAGGAGAAGCGCCTAACCCCTCCAAACTGGAGCAGCCCACAGCGCCGGCAGCAACAA
>DASXGD010000024.1:0-2768 GCA_036489245.1 Occallatibacter sp.
GGAACTGCAGCTTGCCTACGGCACCGGCACCAATTGCGGGGCCGGTACGACCAACATATCGCCGGTGATTACGCTTCCGCTCGGCGGCACCTTCATCAACCGCAACAACACTATCGTAGAGCTCGCCCCGCCCGGAAATGCTATCTGCTACCTGACCACCTCGGCGGCTGGTTCCGTCATGGACGCGATCGTGTACTGGACCTATTTCTGAAAGGAGCCGACAATGGCAACGTCACAAGGCGGTAGCATTACGATCCTGGACGCCCCCTGGCATCCGACCATCACGCTGGCGATGGTACAGCTGTACGATCCTTCGATCACGGCCCTGAACCAGTGCGTCGTGCTGCCCGACAGCTGGACCGGACCGCCGCCCGGACCGCCGAACGGGACCAGCATCCCAGGCTCTGGCACGATCACGTTCGCGGCGCCCACTGGCGCCCCCGCCGAGCTTGCGCCCCCGCAGCCCGCCCCCGCCAACCATGGTCGGCGATCTACCGCACACACCTGAACATGAATGTTGAATCAGTACATCACGGAGACGCAGGAACTGCTGAATGACCAGCTGGGGCAGTTCTTCAAGCTGCCCATGGTCACGCGCTACGTCAACAAATCGAGGCGCCGCATTGCCGGCGTCTCCGGCTGCATCCGGTGCATGCCGCCCGGAACCCAGACCCACCCGCAGCAGGAAGTCTATCCGTTCTCCGATTGGATATCGCTGATCCAGGGCGTCATGCCGGGCGTCGAATCGATCCTCGCCTGCCGGTCGCTGGCGGTGGCGATCGGACCCCGCGGCTGGAAGCCGCTGTGGCGGCGGATTGTTTGGACCGACTTCCAGTCCCGATTTCGCATCTACAACGGGACGTTTTATGGAACCATCTCCGAGCCCGGATGGTACGCCCAGTATGGCGCCGGGCCGCTCGGCGCGCTCTACCTAGCCCCAATCCCGTCTCAGTCCACCACGATGGAGGTCGACCTGACGCTGATCCCGGCGCCGTTGCTGTCTGACGACGACATCGAGATCATTCCATATCCTTGGTGCGACGCCGTGCCTTACTGGGCAGCCACGTTGTTGTTGCTCGCCCAGCAGCGCCGCGAAGACGCCTCGGCCATGGCTTTGCTCTTCAACGCGGAGCTCCCGGCGTGTGCCGCTGTGGTGGCGCCTCAAATGATCCAATCTACTTACGCGCCAGGAATCCAACGCAGCGCCTGATACAGGAGGTAGCCTTGGCTAATCTCGGGTTGGTGCTTCTGGTGTTCGGCTTTGTCTGTGCCGTGCTCGCGAGCGTGCTCGGTCCGCAGCAATGGCGCTTTCATCTCGGCTGGGCCGCGATCGCGTTCTGGCTGGCGGCCGAGATTTTCGGTGGGGTAGGTCGTATCTTCGGGACGCACTGACCAGGGTATTAATTTACCTGGGTGGTAAATTTCTCTTGGGACAGAAACCCGATGCCCATTCAGTCGGCCAACCCGCCCGACATCACCACCGTCGACCAGTGGAAGGGGCTCAATCAGCAGTCTCTACGTGCCACCATCGACGACCAGGAACTTTGGTGGAACGAAAATTTATACGCAGTAGGGCCCGGCGATCTTCGCTCATGCTGGGGCCGCGGCGGGGCCATCTACACGGCGCCTGCTGGCGTCACGATCCTGCGCACCTTCTTCGGCTACTACGGATATCCCACGGCGTTCCTGACCCAGCCGCCACCGGGCCGCATGGGCTGGATGTTCCTCTCGGATGGGACCGTCGATGAGGTTGACGTCGACACCGGAGCAGTGACCCACGTTGGCGCCATCTGGCAACCCGTCTCCCCGTACTGGTTCGCCGACGCGGTGGTCTGGCGCCCGCGGTTCTTCGGCAACACACCGGGGCAGCGCGGCGGTGTCCTGTTCGGCTCTCCCAAGGGCATGTACGCCTGGGACGGCACCACGGTCTCCGCGCCCGGTCAGCCTGCCCCCGATTGGCTGACCTCCGCCAACGAACAGCCGGTGGTTTCCACCGTCATGCCGACAGGCCTGCCCGGGATCCTGGCCATGGAGGTCTATCAGAGCCGGGTGTGGGTCATGGGCGAGACGGTGATGTCGTTCTCGGCCGCATCGAACGGCTGCGACTTCTCGGTCGCCGGCGGCGGCGGATCGTTCGGCTATTCGGGCAACACCCTGACCACCAGCTATCGCGACCTGCGCGCCTCGGCCTCCTACCTGTTCGTATTCGGCGATTCCTCGACCGACATGGTCAACAACGTCATAACCTTCGGCGACGGCACCACGGTCCAGTTCACCACCCAGTTCAACTACCTGAATGTCGACCCGATGGTGGGTCATGCCTTCCCGCGCAAGGTCGGGCACTCAGGGCGCTACTCGGTGCTGGCCAGCGGCGCGCGCCCGTTCCCCTCGAGCGCAAACAGCGGCAACTCCGGCGGCGGACTCTGGTTGCTGCTGGGAGGGGAGGCGCAGGAGATCGGACAGAAGCTCACCAACCTCTGGATGACGCTCGACACCTCCCAGTTCTATCCAACCTTTGCCACCGTCACCATGTTCGGGCGCCGCATCGTGCTGCTCAACGGAATGTTCACCGACCCGTGGGGCGTCAAGCGTTCCATGATGCTGGGCTACGACGGCATCACCTGGACGATCATGTCGCAGGGGCTGAACCTGACCAACATAGGATATATCGAGCAGGACTCAATCTGCGATGTCTACGGCACCGACGGAAACTCGCTCTATCATTTGTTTGATCATCCCGATCCGACGCTCAAGAAAAAGCTGTCGAC
>DASXGD010000028.1:0-4109 GCA_036489245.1 Occallatibacter sp.
GCTCGGCATTAAGTTTGGCATGAAGGCTCCTGCTGTACAGCGTGCTTTCAACAGGCACAAAGATCGAGGAAAGAAGAGACTTCGAGAACGCCTGGAACTCCTGGCCGAGCTACAAGAGAAGGACGTATTTTCTCAGGGCCAGCAGCCTTAGATCCGTCAAAGCTAAATTCGTCACTGATGCCTCTTCGCCTTCGGTGGCGAAATGTTCTTCACTGAACCCCCAAACCCATCGGTGAACCGGTATCCACTCTGTTATCACCTAACCAGGAGACAATTTCAGTGCCCTGCCGCTCGCTCATGAACTTGTTGTCGTCTCGGGTTCAAACTGGCGGGATGTTAGCGGCGCGATAGAAGGGAGCCACCTCCGGCGCGTTAAGCAGGAACCATGGACGGCGCAGTCGGTCTCAAGAGACACGAGCACGGTGACCGCGTGATCAGAGATCAAGCAGCATGGTGACGAGTTTTGTCCCTGCGGAAGTGATCAGCCCACAGGCCGCCCTCCCGCGCCGTCAGCAGGAACAGGAACTTTGGAAGACCGCTCGTGTTTGGTGTCCAGCTTGACCGACTCGATCACCAGGTAGAGTGTATTGACGCTGTTCACCTTGCCTGCCACGCAATAGGCTCGGCCTGGAGTGAGGCGAAGGCATTTGGTGAAGTCGAACAAGCGATACACTCGCTGCGTGTCGCGGTCCAGCATGACCAACACCGCGCATGAAGCGTATTCCGTCCGCGAGATGAAGAACAAGTGATTGGCGCTGAAGTTGAACATGGAAACAACCAGAGAGGCGGGAGCGTAATGGCTCCCGCCCATTGGCAGCGCCGTTGAGGGGTTACCCGGCGGACTCCTCCGGCCCGGGATATCGCCACAGCGCGGCGCCTGCTTGGTGCCGGCGGGTCACTCCGCCGGCGGATTCGGATTCTTGTTGCCCTTGCGCAAACTGTCGCCGCCCAGCAGGAAGATCTCGGAGTTCTCAACCAGCCGGTCCGCGATCGCCGTCGCGATGGTGGTGTTGTAAAGGATGTTGCCCCAGTCGGAAAAAGCCGTGTTGGTAGTAATGAGAGTCGAGCGCTTGTGACTGTGGCGCGTGGAAATGACCTGATAAAAGAGGTTTGAGCTTTGCTGATCGAGCGAGAGATACCCAAGCTCGTCAACGAGCAGCAGAGTGGGTTCGGTGTAGATCCTCAGCTTGCGGATGAGCGAATGATCGACCTGCGAGGCGAGGAGGTGGTTTAGCATGTCCATGGCGGTGGTGAACAGCACGCGCTGATTCGCTTGGCAGGCGCGCCAGCCGATGATTTTTGCCAAGAAGGTTTTCCCGACGCCAGGATTGCCTATAAAGATTGCTCCGGCGCCCTTTGGGAGGAAGTCCAGATCGAGCAGGCGCAGAATGCGGGCCTTCAGTTCCATGCGGCTCTTGTGGTGTTTGAAGTTGAAGCTGTCGATGGAATGCTGGGCGTGGAGACGCGAGATACGGAAGCGTCGTTCGATGGAGCGGCTGTTGCGGGCCTCGAGTTCAAGGTCGGCCAGCGATTCGAGCGTTTGCGCCAGGCTGAGGTTCCTGGCAGCGGCGTCAGCCATCACCTGATCCAGTTGGCGAGCCATCGAGGTCAAGCTGAGCTGGTTCAGTTTCTGGTGCAGTGAGATCACGGGACTCCTTTCGGGAACGAAGAATGAAACCGTCGTATTCGGCCAGTGAGAGCGGATCGGTAGCGAGTTCGTTCAGCGCCGGATCTCTCAGACGGAGCGGCGGTTGAACTTCACGCGGCATTTGCTGCTGGCGAAGGATATTGGCAATGTAATCAGCTCCGAACGCCCGCGCGGCGTGTGCTTTGGCGAGAGCGCCGGCAACCGCTTCGGGACCGTATTCACGGATGAGCGCGAACAGTTCGCGGACCTGTCGCGACAGGGAGCGGTCGGTATCCGCGAGCCGCTCGAGATACTCGTGCGACGCCGGGCCAAGCAGGGTGACGAGCCGTTGTTGCGTGGCGGAGCGTTCGGCGGCCGCCATTTGCGCGAAAAGTTCTTTTTGGAAACGCTCCGCACCGAAGGTTTGCCCGCGTTCCCAGGAGCGTGCATAACGCACGATCTCGTGATGCTGATCGTAGATAGTGACGGATGAGGCGTCGGCTTTGACCGTGAGTTTGCGGCCGACATAACGGGGCGGCACGCAGTAGCGGTTGGCGTCGAAGGAAAGTCGCAGATCCTTGTGAACCAACGCATCGGCGGTGTCGCGGTAATCCGGAATCATCGCGGGCAGCGGTCTGAGAGAGTCAGGTTGGAAACGTTGGTCGGGGTGCTGGCCGGTCTCACGGTGGGTACGCTGGTTAGCAACCTCTTTGAGCCACTGCCGCGCCTGCGCATTCACATCAGCTAGGTCGCTGAACGACCGCAAGGGCCAGAAGTTCTGACGGACGTACCCGATCGCGCGCTCCACTTTACCTTTTTCCCAGGCCGCCGCGACGTGACAGGCGCGCGGGATGAAGTTGTATTCGCGCGCGAAGGCGAGGAAGCGAGGGTTGAAGCGGACGAGGTTGCCGTCGTGCTCGGCGACGGCACTGGCGAGATTGTCATACCAGATCTCGCGGCTTACACCGCCGAGTTCCTGAAACGCATGGATATGACAGCGAACGAATGTCTCGAAGCTCTGGCTGTGCGTGAACTCCAGAGACATCTTTCGGCTGTGGCACTCCACCAGGCAAAAGGCGTAAAGCTTGCGCGTGGCGCCGTTGTAGGCGAGCGCGCCAAAGTGGCCCCAATCGACATCGAACCGTTCACCGGGCGCGGGCTCCACGCGAACGTAAGCGCGCCGGGCGACCGAGATCCTGCGCACTGCGCGAAGGTGATCCTTAATGATGGTGATGCCGCCGTCGTATCCGAGGGGTCGCAGCCGCTGTGCGATGACGGGTGCATTGGCTGTTGGGTCCCGTTGGAGCAGCTCAGTGATGGCCGGCTTGAACGGATCGAGCTTGCTAGCGCGATCGCGGTGAGCCGCTTTCGCAGCCGGCGCATTCAGATATTTTGCGATGGTACGCCGGCCGATCCGGAGTTGCCGCGCAATCTTGCGCAGCGACCACTTCTCCACCCAGTGGAGGCGATGAAGTTCGCTGATCTGGTCCGGCGTGAGCATCGGCTGATCCTCTTTATATGGGTGTGTCCGCCGCCAGACCAGAAGGATGTTCTTTTCAAGATGCGGGCTGAAGGCCAGTCCCGACCGCAAGTGGCTGAAAAATGAAGAACTGGCAGGAAGCTAAGTTGTTCTTTTCAAGATTCCGCGCCGCGGGACCAACCAGCCAAACCTCCGCGGCTGAACGTTTTAGATCCAGAGCTGAGTTGTTCTTTACAAGAAACTGTGCGTGACGCTTCGAGTCACGCCGCCGCTGCAGTTGCCGGTTGCGCTCGGCCGCAGCTGGCTGAGATTGCCAGTAGCTCTTTTGATAGCCGGGATGAGCTTCGCGCCACTTCCGCCGGCTGTCGCGCACGATCTGGGCATATTCGGGATCCATCGCGATCTTCTGGCGATGGTAATCGGCGCAGCGCCGGCGCTGACATTCCGGCTGGCTGCAGACACGCTGGTCCGGCCGGACCTTCGACGGTTCGAATGACTGTTGGCAGTAGCGGCAGCAACGGCGCGGCAACTGGCTCCTCCGAGATCGCTTCAAAAATCGATCTCTTGAGGAAATCAGATGACTGCCGCCGCTGCTATCGGAACCTGCGGAGGCCTATAGCTGGCTGAAATAGGCGAGAAGATATAGAGACTCTTATAGAGTGTTTACCGCGTCCCCGCCAATGGGCTGTCAGGTCCGCCGCCACTGGCGGCGGGCATTCCGCTACCGCAGCTTCAATCCGGCTCCGCGGCTCCGTCCTAACGCGCCGAAAATGGCTCCGTTTCTCGCCGCCCCTGACACTGGGAATTGTAGACGTGACTCCGCGGCCGGACCGAACCCCTTACGCGGCTGTACCCCTCGAGATCCGGGCGACGGACAGGCGACACGCCATCGGATTAGAATGGCACTGTGCCGTGGAACTTTCGCCCCAAACCTCGGCTTGCGACCTGCCTTTGCGGAGTGCAGTTTTCGACCCTGAGCCGCAATGCTCGATATTGTCCGGC
>DASXGD010000040.1:0-26958 GCA_036489245.1 Occallatibacter sp.
CATGTAGTTCACGAAACAAAGCCTGCACCAGAGTCGACATGTAGACGACGTGTTCATAATCCTCGCCCTTGCGTCCCTTCATATTCTCTTTGGGAATGGTCCATTCGCCGGTCTCAAAGTTGACATCCGGCCAACGGGCGAGAAGCAGCATGCTCTTCCGAACAAGGGTAAGCAAAATGAGGTGCAGCGCAAGCTTGAACTGCCGGCGGATGTTGCTGCGATAGATGACGTGGAGGTACTCGCGAATCTCCCTCGAGCTAAGATTGCGAGTCCGTCTGGTCGCCTTCCCGATGTAGCGGGTTGCAACCATCGCAGCTGGATTCGATGTGATAAGCTGCTTTTCGATCGCATAGTCGAATACCTGTTTAATGACCATGCGGATCCTCATGGCAGCTGCCGTTCGGCCGTGATCACGTTTCCGGTAGACCAAGGCTTGGATGTCCAGGGCATTAATGTCCTTCAACAGCCTGTCGCCGAGAGTCGGACAGATCTCGGCGTCGAGGTACCTCTTCAAGTCCAGGGCGGATTTGAGCTTTCCTTCGACCTGGTCTTTGTAATAGAGATCACCGAATTCGCGGAGAGTCGGCGCCGCGGAGAACCCAGAGCACATCTGGCGCGATTCCAATACAGGCGAGACGCCGGCGCGCACTTTGGCGGCCTGCTTGTCTCTCTCTTTGCGGGCTTCTTTCAGGCTGACTTCGGGATAGCGGCCGATGACCAGCTTTTCGCGCTTGCCGTTCAGCCGGTACCGGAACACCCAGGAGCGAACCCCACCGGGCGTAATGTCGAGCAACAATCCATTCCCATCGGCTTTGCTGTACCGAGTTCCGGCCTTGGCTTTCAGCCCTTTGATTTGAGCGTCTGTGAGCGCCATCTTGCCTCTTCCCTGGGACTCCAGATTACATTTCCTGCCCTTTGCGTCTATGGAGTCCCACTGGAGTCCCGTTTCGCGTGTGCTTGGGTGGGACTCCATGAGCTAGTATGCGACACGTAGCCGCTGAAAACAATGAAGATTATGTAGATTTTTGATATTCGGTGGGATGGGATGAGAACCAAGGTTATTTTCCGATGCAGAAGGTAGTGAATATAAGGTTGAGGATGTCGTCCGGGGTTGTTTGACCGGTGAGGGAATCGAGCGCCCAGAGAGCCCGGTAGAGATCGATCAAGATCATCTCATGTGGAATCGCATGAGCATTCGCCTCGGTTGCTGCCCCCAAAGCCTCGATCCCGGTATGGACCGCTTGCTGGTGGCGGAGGCTCGTTAACATGCCGGGCTCCGAAGCCGCACCCCCTGTTGCCAGGCTCAAGATCCGTTCACGCAAGGCCGCGATGCCCTCCCCGGTTAATGCCGAGGTAGGCAGCACGCCAAGGCCGCTGCTCTCTGCGGGCGTACACCTGAGTTGAATCTGATCCGCCGCACTCAAATCGGTTTTATTGATGACCACCAGGGCCGGCCGCGCGCGAACAGCAGCCAGCAATCGTCTCTCTTCATCATTGAGCGGCTGGGTAGCATCGAGGACCACGAGCACCAGGGCTGCGTCGGCCAAAGCCTCGCGGCTGCGGGCGATCCCCATTTGCTCCACTTCCTCGACAGTATCGCGAAGGCCGGCAGTGTCGACTAATTCCAGGGGAATGCCATCGAGCGAGATGCGCTCCGTGACCAGGTCGCGGGTGGTGCCGGGCATCGCGGTTACGATGGCCCGATCGCGTTCGGCCAGTCGATTGAAAAGCGAACTCTTGCCCACGTTGGGCCGACCCACAATCGCCAGGGTGAGACCGTCGTGCACAATGCGGCCGCGTGCAAACGAAGCTTCCAGCCCCGCGAGCGGGCCAGCCAGTTCTCGAATCCTTCGCGCTATTTCCGCCGCCGGGGTCACCTCGACGTCGTCCTCGGCGAAGTCGATGCCGGCTTCGAGCAGCGCAATCAGTTCCACCAGCGATTGCTTCACCGGGGCTACCCGCCGGCTGAGGGATCCGCCCATCTGGCTCGCCGCCTGCCGAGCCTGGGTTAGTGTTTGCGCCTCAATCAGGTCCCGAACGGCTTCGGCCTGGGTCAGGTCGAGCCGGCCGGAAAGGAATGCGCGCTGCGTGAATTCCCCGGGCTCGGCCAGTCGAGCGCCTAACCCGAGCGCGCGGCGCAGTAGAAACTCCAGCACAACGGGCGCCCCATGGGATGCGATTTCAACAACATCCTCGGTCGTGTAGGAATGGGGCGCCGCGAAGTATGTCACCACGGCCTCGTCGATCCGCGTGTCCGCGCCCTCCCCAGTCCCAGCGTCCAACACATCGGCCAATCGAGCCCGCGCGGGTTCGAGGGGCTGGCGCAATCGCACCAGGCTCTCGGCGATGGAGGTCGCCGCCGGACCGCTCAGGCGCACGATGCCGATGCCGCCGCGCCCCGGCGGGGTAGAGATCGCCGCGATCGTGTCGCTGTCTCGAGAGGTTTCGCTCTGCACTGGAAACAGTGTAGAAGCCCGGGCCACGTCGTTCTGAAATCCTGAAAACAGCCTGCCGCAACCCTGTGAGCAAATGAGGGACCTATATAATGGAGGGGAGATCCATTCTCATTTAATGGAACAATTTGGGCGCTGCAAACGTTTTCAGAAATAAGGTTGGAAAAACAAGTGAAGTGCACATCTACCAAGGGTCGGGTCCTTTTGTATTTAAATGTTCGCCATCGGATGAAATCGCTATGGATGGTGGGCCTTGCAGCCTGGTTCACTCTGTGTCTGGCTTTGCCCGCGCAACAACAGCCTGCCACCATGCCGGTTTGGCAGGGGACTCTGCACAATGCCGCAGGCGCCCCCATCGTCGGGGCGACCGTCACGCTGGCAGCCGGCGCCGGCTCTGCAGATGCTAAAACCGGCCCGGACGGGCAATTCCACCTGAAACCGCTCCCTTCCGGACCATACAAGCTCACGATTCTTGCTGAAGGCCACACCATTGAATACGCCCAGGCCATTAATCTTCAGCCCGGCGCGCCGCCTGCTGCCATCGAGGTCTCCAGCCGCGGTGAAGTCAGTGTGGCGACGGTAATCGGCCAGGCCTCTGGCACCGGCGGGGAAGCTCTGACAAGCCAGGCCGTAAGCTCATTGCCTCTGAACAAACGCGACTTCAGCCAGCTTCTTCTACTGGCCGCCGGAACCATGACCGACGCCAATGGCGCCACCAATTTCACCGCCCAGTTTGCCATCAACGGGCAGCGCGGGGTCGAGGCGACCTTCGCCATGGACGGCGCCGACACCAGCGATCCGGAGATGGGCGGGTCGACATTCTCGAACTTCAACGTCGACGCCGTCGAAGCCATCCAGTCCAGTTCAGGATGGATGGCGGCTGAAATCGGGCGCGGCGCGGCCGGATTTACCGACATCATCACGCGGTCCGGTAACACCGGTTTCCATGGTTCCTTCTTCGAATTCGTACGTAACTCGGCCTTCGACGCGCGCAACTATTTCGATCACCCGACGCCCGCCTACCCGGGAAGGATTCCGCCCTTCCGCCGCAATGAGTTTGGATTCACCAACGGCGGACCAATTTACATTCCGCATGTCTATGACGGCCGCAGCCGGACCTTCTACTTTACCCAGTACCAGGGCTTTCGCCAGGTGCTCGGTACGACGCAGGTCATGCCGGTTCCCACTGAGTCCGAGCGCGCCGGTTACGATACCCTTCACTACCCCGACGGAACAATCGATACGCTGAAGGTGCCCGTCGGCGCCGAGATTGCCTCCATCCTGGCCCGTTATCCGTTGCCTAACTATCCCCAGGGCTCCTACGGTCTTCGCACCTATGCGACCGCGTCAAAGGTAAATACCGACGCCAATCAGTTTTCGCTGCGCATCGACCACAGGTTTTCGAGCAAGGATCAGTTTTTCGCGCGTGTCAATTTCAACAATCTCACCGGGCCCACGACCAATCCCGACCAGACCGCCATCGACCCCAGTTTTGGCGTCGAATACATCGATCGTCAACGCAATGTAGTGGGCACCTGGACGCGAACCGTCTCTCCCCGCCTTCTTCTTGTTTCCTCCATCAGCATTACGCGCTCCACGCCGGGCTTTCCGACTTTCAATTACACAGATCCGGGCGTGAAATTCAATGACGGCCTCTTCGAAGGCTTCAACGTAGCCGCCGGCACCGTCATGCAAGCGTATGGCAATCTCTTCCAGGGCCAGCAGAACGTCACGTTCACGACCGGCAAGCACGTTTTCAAAGCTGGTGCCGACGTCCGGCTCAACCGCGATACAACCTACTTTGGGGTAAGTCCCAACGGCGAATACGACTTCGGCGGTGGTCCGGCGTATGCCACGGTGCCAATTCCCTCCGAGAGCGGGAACAATGACATCCATCCCGGCGATCGATTGCCGGATACTCTCTCAGCTTTCCTCTCCGGCAGCGCCTTCGCCTACACCATTGCCATTGCGTCGCCCGGCTTCTCCAGCGGCGAACACATCGGCCCCGCGGCGATCAGCCGCAACAATGTTGCGATTTATGCGCAGGACACGTGGAAGCTCACTCCAAGGATTACGCTTGACTACGGTCTTCGCTGGGACCTCTATACGACTATTACCGAGCGCGCCCATCGAACTTCCAGCTTCCTGACCACCGATGGCGTTCAGAACTTTGTGATCAACCCGCAGCAGGCATACCAGATCAACTGGCACGCGTTTGAGCCGCGCCTGCAGGCCGCATGGCAAGTTACCAGCAATCTGCAGGCTCACGCCGGCGGAGGAATCATGTATATTCCGCCCAATATCTGGCTGGATAACTTCCTTACCGGGGCGACGCCGTTTGCCGTGTATCCCCGCCTTGTCGCCGCACAGGGCGCTCCGATTCACTACGGTTTCAAAATCACGCCCGATCAATTGCCGCAGGTTTATACCACCGACGGCACCGATGTCTTCGCCACCTGGAACACGAAGCAGATTCCTGCAAATACCCCCATGGACGTGGACCGGTACGAACGCGATATGGCAGCCCTGGGGGAACAACTAACCGGAAGTTACGTCATCAGCCCGCTCAATCTCAGCGGCGTCGATCGCAGTTTCGGCAACGCCACTATGTACACGTGGACGGCAGGCCTGGAACGCAAGATCGGGAACCTTGTCGCCGATGCAAACTATGTGGGAACAGCGAGTGAGAAGCTTCCCCGCTACAGCTATCCCAACGCGTTTGCGGGCGCATCCCCCGGCTTTGCTCCTCACACCAAATTCGACAGCAATGGAAATGTAATCGGGGGCTTTGGTGTTGAGAATGTCATCATCGGCAATTCGCACTCCACTTATCACGCGCTACAGACCTCTCTTTCCGGCACCGTCCCCAACGGTGGTCCCGGGGTCCAGGCGAGTTATACATGGAGTAAGTCGATCGATGATACAAGTCTCGTGCTTCCCGGCACCGGATCTACCGGGGCCGTGGCTGCCGGAGTCTCACAGGACCCCTTCAACAACCACCCTGAGAAAGGCCCTTCTCAGTTCGACGTCACGCATAGTTTCGGTCTGAGCCTTGCGCAGGACCTGCATCTGGAGAGCGTCAACTTCCTGCACTCGGTCTCGCGAAAGATCACCGACGGCTGGGAACTGCTCAGCATTTCCAGCATCAGTTCAGGTTCTCCTTTCACGGTTTATTCCGGCCTTCAACAAACTGGCTATGGCGCCGGCGGAGTCGATCGCCCGGACCAGATTGCCAAACCCCAGTTGTCCACCGCGCGCAAGGTCCGGGAAGACTATTTCGGGCACGGCGGGGATAATGGTGTCGACTTTTTCTCCATTCCGGTTCACCTTTCCGATGGATCGGGACCCAACCAGGGCCGCTTCGGCACGTTAGGACGAAATACGTTTCGCGGACCGGCTTTCTATAACTTCGATTTCGCGTTGATCAAGGACACCCCCATTGGCCGCCGTAAAAGCGGCGCAGAGCGCATGGATCTCCAGTTCCGAACGGAGTTTTTCAACATCTTCAATATCGTCACCATGGGTCTTCCGTCCAACACCCTTCAAGTGAACAGTTCCACGGGAGCCATCCTGCGCGACACCGGCTTCGGAATGATCAGCAAGACCGCAGGTAACTCGCGCCAGATTCAATTTTCGCTAAAGCTGATCTATTGATGTTGGGTTTGCCATTGCATTCGTGAGAGCGGACTGCTCTCACTGCTCGGCTTCGGTGTCCCCCTTTGATTCCTTGCGGATGATGATCCTGGCCTGACTGGTGCGAGCGAATGGGCGTACCGGGTCGGCGAACCTCGCTGAAAAAAAAGCGCGGGATGTTATTACCACCAATGAGAACCTTGCGCAGCGAAAAAACTCCCTGCGCCGCCGGCCTGACTTACGGAACACTGCGCACGACAAGCGATTGATTGTGAGTGAAGTCGAGCCGGCGCCAGGATCCCGATTGCAGGGGAGCAAGAACGAGCGCGGCGCAGACGGATATCAAGGCCAATATTTATCATCGTCAGATACCGATGTGAAATCGGATTCCCAACTTATATTGAAATGTCCTGAATGTCGCAAAGCGCCCCGTTGGGTTAACCCAAATCCTCAAGGACAGGAACTGATCGTACGGGAGCTATCTCCGGGCAAGGGTAGGAGAAACTCACCTTCTGGGTGTTACAGAAGGCTGATGTGGAGAGACGGCAGGGCAAACCAGAGTGACCTTTGTCGCGGTACTTTTGGTCAGCCGCAATGATTCACCTATGATCTGGTCAAAATCTGCTTGAGTGAGTTATCCTCATGGCTATGGCAATAGACACGATACTTGCACAAATTGATGAAGAGATTGCTCGGCTAACTCAGGTTCGCTCCCTGTTAGCCGGCTCTGGTAATTCAGCCTCAAGCCTGTCTGGACGCAAAGCCAGGAAAGCTCCTGCGAAGGCGAAGAAATCACGCGTGCTCAGCCCCGAAGCACGGAAGCGGATCGCTGATGCGCAACGAAAGCGTTGGGCGGCGCAACGGGCCAAGAACAAGTAATGACAACCAGACTGCTCTGTAGCTGATGTGAGTCCTGCTGGAGTGAACCGGCATTGTGCCCTTAGATAAAGCCTGATGGGCCGCCCCCCGCAGCCATATCAGAATGAAGCGGCTGCTGCTGAACCATACTCCAGGGACTAGACCATCTCCGACAATGCGGTTATCGCGGCTCGTCTCGACTAACGGGCGCCGGGATTCATTGGTGTCGATGCGGTCCTGCGTCCGTTTACGACCAGCCCTGACAAATGCACATGGGTCGCTACCAGGTTTCCAGCGCGAGAACGGTTGGAGGCCCCGAGTGACCCTCGATCACTTGCGTCCCGATCACCGCCTCCATATTCAGTTGTTCCCAATTCTTGGGGGCTTTGGCCAGCAGTGTATCGAGATACACGGGATTGTAGAGAATCTCGCCGGCCGCCTCGGTCCCTTCCTCGGAGATGCCCGCCGCAATAATGACAGGCTGTCCGGTTGTGCTGTCATGGATGCGGGCGACGATCGCATAATCGCGCGAAAGTTTTTGATAGGGCAGGTCCCAGGCAGTGGCCCAGGTCGTCTCCGTCTTGCTCTTGCGATCCACCAGCAGCGCCACCCCATCCTTCGACTCGAATCCGAATCTAAGCTTCTGGGTGACGCGCAGCGTCCAGATGTTGTCGAAGGCTCCGATGAGCACAACCGGGCCTTCCCGGAGTTGTGAGAAGCTCGCCTCCGACGCGGGCAGCACGCGGAAGGCCTTGTGGCGCGAGGCCAGAGCAGCCACCGTACGCGTCAATGTGATGACGTCGGCCAGGGCCAGGTGTCCGGAATAGTGAAGCCGGAAATAGAGTGGTTCGGGCTTGGAATTGGTGCTGACCGGGGCGTCATACGAGTTGATCGCGCTGACATCGAGATTCTTGGCCGGCTCGCCCAGGCAGAACGTGGTCGGATTCAGGCTGCCGGTCACCGGTTCCCAAAACCGATCGAGGTTGGAGGGCGGCAGAGGCTCAGCCTTGTACCGTCGTCCCGCAACCCAACCCGCGGAGGCCGCGAAAACCACGAGAGTCACGATGCTCCCGGCAAGCCACCATCGCAATCCTCGGCCCCGGCTTTGAGCGGTTGAGACCGGGAGACGCTCGGAATCGACGACCGTCTCCGCCACCGCGGGCGCCAATTCCGGTTCGACCACTGACCGCTCCGGGCCGCGGAAGGACGGAACGTACGACCCGATCGGCAACTCGACCACCAATTCTCCACGGTGAGTCGGGTCGTAATAGTACTGCGTCAGGCGCTTCCGCACCTCCCCGGCGGTGATCCGAACCACGGGGTCGGCGTTCGCGTCATAGGTCGGAGATCGTCCGAAGACCTCCACCCCGATGCTTCGCTCTTTCAATTCGGCGGCATTGCCCAGGAGCGTTTGCTCCACCGTATAGGCCAGGAGCGCTGGATAGCGCTTGCTGTTCGCAAAGAGTGGATGGGCCAGCAGGCGTTCCAACTGCTCACGGATTCTCGGCGCGTCTATCAGAAGGCCCGCATCCGAAGTTTCCGGAACCGGCTTTGGTGCCACTGGCATTCGTTCTGCAACCTCTCCGGCCGGCGTCCGCTTTCGCGTGACGTTCAGCAGCGCTCGGCTTGAGGACCATGGGTTTGCTTTAAGTAAGCCGGGACGTTCGCGACAGTGCCCTCAGCTCAATCAGGCCGGAACCACGACAAATCACACATCCCGCGCTAAAGAACGTATCATACGTGGACGTAATTTACTTGTCCAGATTCCTTTAAACTAGCCTCCGATAAGGCTTTAAGCAAGGCAGCCTCGATGTGCTACCCGATGACACCTTCTCCAGCCGAGCCAACCAAAATATATTCACTTTGGTCCAGGAAGTAAGGTCAGTGCGTATCCGAGTCGACAGGTTATGCCGGCAATGGTCGCGCATCTGGTCATTACTTCCATGTGATTGCGGCTCCTCGCCCCTTCGGTAGGTCCCTCCCGGCAATCCGGGCTTGGCCACCAAGGGGCGCCTTTTTTTAAAGCGAGAAATGGAACAGAGGGAGTCGAGCCGGTCAGCCGTCATCCCGCGAAAAAACGCGAGGTCGCGGCCAGATCTTGATCTTCCGTCGCCCGCCCCGCGTCACTAGCTGCGGATCGATTGCAAAGCAAACTTAATAGAAGAGGTATTTGCGCCAGCGGTCGTCGCCGCGGCCGAGCATCCGCATGATCTGCCGGCTGGTGTGGAGAGAGAAAGGCCGCGGCTCGCGCAGCAGAACCATATCTTCGATTTCGCTCAGCATCCGGTTCCCCTTGTGACGGTTGCAGGCATGGCAGCACGCCACCAGGTTCTCCCAGGTCGAATTTCCGCCCCGGGATCGCGGTACGACATGGTCCAGTGTCAGTTCTCCCGCCGGAAGCACCTCGCCGCAATACTGGCACGCATTGCGGTCGCGAAGCAGGATGTTTTTGCGCGAGAGCGCTCGAGTCTGATGGGGGATGCGCCGATACTCTAGCAAACGGATCACAGAAGGCATGGCAATCCGGCTGCGTTGCGCGTGAAGGGTCAAGCCATGCTCCTCCTCGGTTCGCGCAATCCCTTTCAGCACCAGTACCAGCGCCCGCCGCGCACCGCAGATATTGATCGGCTCATAGGATGCATTGAGCACCAGCACCGGCATCTGAAGAATCTGGGTTGGATGCGCGACCGAGCCGTCGCTTGCGTGAGCGGTCGTTCGCGCGATTGATTTTTGCTTGCGTGCATGAATCATGGCTTTTCCCAGCGACATCTCTTCTTCCCCCGTCAAAAAGATGGTTGGTTCTGTGATGCGTGCATGCGTGCCGTTTTCACCTTTTCACTTGGCGGATCCTGGTCTAGAGGATCCTTGTCTAGAGGATCCAGGTCGGGCGGATCTCGCCTCCGCCCGAATGCGCCCCGGCGATCGAAGGCCCGCAACGCCCGGGCCAGGGTAGCCACCCTGACGCTTGCGGCGCCCGATCGCATCAATACCTGCGCCATGGAACGTGTCGTTGCCCCGGTCGTGAAAATGTCATCGATGAGCAGGATGTGTTTCCTCGCCACGGCCGTCGGATCGGCGACCACAAACGCCCCGCGCAGGTTGATGCGCCGTTGGCGCGGCGTGAGGCTGGCCTGGCTCTCGGTGGCACGAATCCGCACCACTGCGGTTGAGGCAAGCGTCAGCCTCCACTCCGGATGCAGACGGCCTAACCCAGCCAGCGCGTTCTCCGCCAGCAGGCGCGCCTGGTTGAAGCCCCTTTGGGCATACTTCGAGCGATGCAGCGGCACCGGAATCACCAGCATCTCCGGAGGGGCTTCGGGGGCCAGTCGGCCGATCGCCGCCGCCAGCATCTCTCCGAGTCGGCGCGATGCCCCATGCAGGCCGCCGTATTTAAGCGCATGAATCGCGTCCCGCATCCGCCCCTCGTATGGCCCGTATGAAACGGCGCGCACAAAATCAGGGGGAGCCAGCCGGCACGCCCGGCAGGTCAGGGAAGACACAGAATCATCGGTGAACCCCAAAGGCTCTCCGCAACGGGAGCACGCGGGGCCCGTCTGTATGGGAAACTCCATCCAGCAGGCATCACAAATTGGAACGGAAGAAAGGCGCGGCAGGGGAGAGCCGCAGAGGGCACAGTCGGAGGGAAGCAATGCACAACTCACTGTGTCCACAGGACTTCGAAGTACGCGGGCCACAGCGCGCCACGCGGAAGTCTCCGATGGTGGAACGTCGAGCGTCAGTGAACTCTGCTCACTGCTGAAGACGCACCTCACTTCAAGGAACAGGCCCTATCTGATCCCTTGCCCGCTATATTCCTTTGAATATATCTATACGCGCTTAAACGTTTGAGAGCAAACTCCCCGCAACGCTGCAGCATCGCGACCCGCTCGATCAATGGCTCCTTCAATGGTTCCTGGATCCCCCAAGGAACAGCAGAGCTCCGCCGACCAGGATCCCCGCCACGCCGAGCAGCGGAGGTATCAGCACCGTGTGTCGGGACTTCGTCTCGATTTGCACGGGGCCGAGATCGACGGCTTTTTTGCGCGTGGTATACGTGAACCCACCATACGCAAGGGCGGCAACCCCGGCAAGAATCAGCACGACAGCAGCGATTTTCATCGAGCCTCAGGTTTACTCGATATGTACCACGGAAATGGAACGGTAGGGCAGGGAAGCGATCGACGCGGAACCCAGGAAGATACGGAGTGACGCCTTTGGAATTTGGGGGAAAGGCCAAGGGTTGGGCTTACATATCTGCTTGTCCATTTGCCCCCGGCGGATCATCGAGGTTTGGAGCCTCGTGCGGGCCGCCGGGGTTCAAATTCCTATGGCCTACGGACGACGGTTGCGCTCGTCGCGGTCCCGGTCCGTAACCACATCGCGCTCGACCACCACGTCACGGTCCCGATCAGACTTTTCGGTCGCATCGCGCGCGGCATCCTTCACGTTGCCCCAGGCCTTCTCGGCCTTGCCCTTTACCTGCTGCGCCGCTCCTTCCACCTGCGCATTGGTATCGCCTGTCCACTCTCCGACCTGGCGTTTGATCCGGCCTGCTGCATCATCCACTGTGCCCTTCACTCTATCTTTGTCCATCACTCCACCTCCGTGGATTCACTTTACCCGCTAACTTCGGGATGACCTTTCCCCCGAAGAAAATCTTTCCGGTTGTACACATGCTGTTAAGTTGCGCACCACTCCTTCGCAAGCAGTGCAGTACCTCGCTGGTGGAGGTTCGTCGCTACAACGCAGCAGTTCGAACTAGACAACTGGCCGTCTACCCGATATCAACTGGAGGATCAGCACGACTACCGCTGCTACCAGTAGCAGGTGAATAAATCCTCCCAGCGTGTAACTACTTACCAATCCCACTAGCCATAGAACCAGGAGGATTACAAAAATCGTCCAAAGCATTTCCAACCTCCCGAGGGCAACCGTCCTCGCCTGAATCAACAACACACGCTTGGACGCAGCCATATTGCAAGATGGTTGTTTTGTTTTCCCACGATACCTGTAAGACACGTATATTGATCAGTTTTCGAAAATGCGGCGCATTACATTAGAAGCCGGTACAGCTTCGCGCCCTCCGGTCGCATCCAATCCTGTTGTTGTAGTCGGACCAGCCGTAATTAGCCTGAAAGATCGATCGGCGCAAACAGGATGGATAACTCATCATCCCTGTTTTAAGTGCGAGGTTGTAAGTCCGGCAATTTTTGCCGGCGAGGGAGATAGCGATGCTTTTGATCATCATCCTGCTTGTGTTGATCCTCGGATTTGGATATGGCGGCTACCGCGCCGGTCCCGGATTGGGATATTACGGCGGCGGTGGCCTCAGCCTTATTCTCACGATCGTGCTTATCCTGTTGCTTCTGAAAGTAATTTGATCCATAGGTGAAAGACAGAAACCTTCAGGCGGATATCTTGTTCCGTTCCTGACCAGGCCGCACTACCTCAGTCAACCACCTGAGGGCTGCGGCTTTTCTTCTGCCGCATCCGGCCCCGCCTCGCGTATCTTCTCAAACTGAGCGTCCAATACATCCAGTTCCACATCGCTGAGCTTCTCGATATTCATCATCTGATCGCGCGCTTTATCGATGGCGCGGATGAGCTCGTCGAGTTTCAGATTGATGGCGCGCGCGTCGCGATTCTGCGTGTTCTGGATGAGAAAGACCATCAGGAAAGTCACAATCGTCGTCCCGGTATTAATCACCAGTTGCCACGTGTCGGAATAATGGAACACGGGCCCGGTGATGACCCAGGCGGCGATAATCAGGCCGGCGCAGAAGAACGCCCACTTCGATCCCAGCCAAAAAGAGGCGCTTGCGGCAAATTGGCCGAACCGATCCATTGTCGGCGTCGCGCGTCTCGGTTCTGCGTCTTTTTTGCTCATCGATGCCTTCCCCAGACTAGTTAGATGCCGGCTTCCGGCCGCAACCAGACATCGTAGGTGGTTAAGTGGTTACGATCTCTGAAGTTCCGCCTTGTCGCGCACCGCGCCCAACCACCCGCTCCGCGGGGAACGCCAGGTACGATACACTTCAGACCGTGGGGGTCAAGCCGTCTTTGGGTGTGCGTTCGCTGGTTTGCGGAGCCTTGTTTTGCGAATTCCTGTTCGGGGCTCTCTTGTTCTCTGGAGATCTCCCGGCGCAGCAGGCGCCGCCGCCGCCCGCCAAGCCTCAGCAGGGCGGAATGAGCGGAATTGCCGGAGGCATCGGCGCTGCCCCTGTCTACGACGAACAAAAGCGCCCCATCACGGCGGGCGGATTCGTCGATTCCGGACCGATCGTCTTTCAGGACGTCACCAGGGCCGCCGGGCTTTCCGGCTGGACCCACAAGATGGGCTCGCCGCAGAAGGATTTCATTGTCGAGACCAACGGCTCCGGCGTGTGCCTGGTCGACTACGACAACGACGGCTGGCTCGACATCTACCTCGTCAATGGCGCCACCTTCAACTCTCTGGATGGTAAGGAAGAGTTCCCGCACGCCGCCCTGTTCCGCAACAACCACGACGGCACCTTTACCGACGTGACCCAGAAGGCTGGCGTGGCCAACGATCGCTGGGGATACGGCTGCTCGGTTGCCGATTACGACAACGATGGCTGGCCCGACATCTACGTTGGCAATTACGGCAAGAACCGGCTTTATCACAACAATCACGACGGCACCTTCACCGACAAGGCGGAGGAGGCGCACGTGGCGCTTGGCAACTGGTCGCCGGGCTCCTCCTGGGGAGACTACGACGGCGATGGCCTGCTCGATTTGTATGTGTCGGGCTACGTGCATTTCGACCGTGATAATCTGCCCATCGCCGGCACCAAGGCGGTCGGGTATGCCAACTGCCAGTATCGCGGCGCCGCTGTCAATTGTGGCCCGCGCGGGCTGCCCGGCGAAGCGGATCACCTCTTCCACAACAATGGCGACGGCACATTTACTGACGTGACGAAGAAGGCCGGCGTCGAAGACAAGGACCGCTACTACGGGTTCACCGCGATCTTTGTCGATATCAATGGCGACGGAAAGCCCGATCTGGTCGTGGGCAACGACTCGGAGCCGAACTATCTGTACATCAACAAGGGTGACGGGACCTTCGACGACCAGAGCTATGTCTCCGGCTTTGCTCTCAATAAGGACGGACGCGAGATCGCCTCGATGGGCATCGCCGCCGGCGATTATGAAAACAACGGCCTCATCGATTTCTTCATCACCGACTTCGGCGATGACTACAAAGTGCTCTTCCACAATGACGGCGATGTGAGCTTTACCGATGTCAGTTACAAGGTCGGCATCGCGCAGACGACGATTCCTTTCGTCGGCTGGGGCGATGGGTTTCTCGATTACGACAATGACGGCTGGCTCGATCTCTTCATGGTGAACGGCCATGTGTACCCGCAGGTAGACCAGCGCGATTGGGGCACCACCTTTGCCGAGCGGCCGCTCTTGTTTCACAACGTGCCCCAAACCGCGATCTCCAGCGCAGCCACCTCCTCCAAGGCCAGTGCTTCATCGAAGGACCGTGGATTCGAATACGTCAAGCCGGTCAAGGGTTCAGGACTTGCGGTGGTTATCCCGGCGCGCGGCGCCGCCTTCGGCGATCTGTTCAACGACGGCAAGATCGATGTGATCATCAACCCTGTCGATGGGCCGCCTGTGCTGTTGCGCAACGTGAATCCCGATCACCATCACTGGGTGGAGATGAAGCTGGTTGGCGGGCCCAAAAGCCCGCGTGACGCCACTTGCGCCACCGTGTATCTCAAAGCGAATGGCATGCGCATGCGCCAGGATGTTCTGTCCAGCGGCAGCTACATATCTGCCAGCGACAAGCGCCCCCACTTCGGCCTCGGTGACGCCACCGACGCCGGCACCGCGGAGATTCACTGGCCGTCCGGCAAAGTCGAAAACGTGAAGTTGCCCGCCGTCGACCGGATCTACACCATCACCGAAGGCACCGGGATCACCGCGGCCATGTGCGGCGGCAACGACTGCCCCGGCGCAACTCCAGCAAAGCCGGCGGCGGGAAAGTGACCGCCTTTATCCATGCATTGTCATCCTGAGCGAAGTTTGGCGCCGTATGGCGTCGAACGCAGTCGAAGGATCTGCATTTCGGGAGGCTGCGCTGGCGCTAAACCCCGCCGGTGCCGATTCATTACCGGATGAGAATGAGCCTTGTTGCATTCCTGTTGGCATTCTTCGCGCCCATCCTGCTGGGCCAATCATCGCCATCGGCAAAGCGTTCCCAACAGACTCCGAAACCCACTCCCCACGAGCCGTCCGGCATGAGCGGCATTTCTTCCGCCGGAACATTTGCCCCTGTCTATGACGAGCAGAAGCGGCCCATCACCGCCGGCGGCTTTGTCGACCACGGACCCATGGTTTTTGCCGATGTGAGCAAGTCGTCGGGTCTGGCATCGTGGCAGCACGTCATGGGCACGCGCCAGAAGAAATACATCCTCGAAACCGACGGCTCCGGTGTCGGCCTCATCGACTACGACAATGACGGCTGGCTCGACATCTATCTCGTCAACGGATCAACTTATGACGCCTTGACCGGGAAGACGAAGCCGCCGCACGCCGCCTTGTTCCACAACAATCACGACGGCACCTTCACCGATGTCGCGGCAAAGGCCGGCGTCACCAACGACCGCTGGGGCTTCGGTGTAGCCATCGGCGATTACGACAACGACGGCTGGCCCGATATCTTCGTCTGCAACTTCGGCAAGAACCGTCTTTACCACAACAATCACGACGGCACCTTTACCGATGTCGCTGCAAAGGCCGGCGTGACCCTGGGCAACTGGTCCGACGGCGCCACGTGGGGCGACTACGATGGCGACGGCCGGCTCGATCTGTTCGTGTCCGGCTACGTTCACTACGATCTCGACCATCAGCCCACCCCCGACGATGGCACCGTGGCGCTGGCTTTCTGCCAGCTTCATGGCGTGCCGGTCATGTGCGGCCCCCACGGCCTCAAGGGCGAGCCCGATCATCTCTTCCATAACAACGGCGACGGAACATTCACCGACGTCAGCGTAAAGGCCGGCGTAGCCGACCCCAGCGCCTACTACGGCTTCACTTCCACCTTCGTGGACGTGAACAACGACGGCAAAGTCGACCTTCTCGTGGCCAACGACTCCGAGCCCAATTATCTCTACATCAACAAGGGCGACGGAACCTTTGACGACCAGAGCTATGTCTCCGGCTTCGCGCTCAACAAGGACGGGCGCGAGATCGCTTCGATGGGCCTGGCCGTGGGCGACTACACCAACGCCGGCCTGGTCGATCTGCTGGTCACGGATTTCTCCGACGACTTCAAAGCCCTCTATCGCAACGACGGCGACGCCAGTTTCACCGATGTCGCCGACCAGGCCGGTATCACGCAAATGGCTATCCCGTTTGTGGGCTGGGGCGACGGCTTCCTCGATTTCGACAACGACGGTTGGAAAGACATCATGATGATCAACGGCCATGTGTATCCGGAGGTGGACGAACACGACTGGGGAACGACCTTCGCCGAGCGCCCGCTCCTCTTCCGCAATACCCGCGACGGCAAATTCGCCTACGTGGCCCCGGTCAAGGGCTCCGGCCTCGCCGTGTTGACTTCAGGCCGCGGCGCCGCCTTCGGAGACCTGTTCAACAACGGAAAGATCGACGTCGTCATCAGTCCCATCGACGGTCCGGCCGTCCTGCTCAAAAACGTGAACCCCGACCGTCACCACTGGGTGGAACTGAAACTAATCGGCGGAGCCAAAACCGAAACCAGCCGCGGAAGCCCGCGCGACGCAGTCGGCACGACCGTCTACCTCAACGCCAACGGCATGCGCCAGCGCGAAGACGTCATGAGCGGCGGCAGCTACATTTCTTCCAACGACCAGCGGCCGCACTTCGGTTTAGGCGAGGCCACCGACGCGGGGACCGCCGAGATTCATTGGCCCTCCGGTGCAAAGCAGATCGTGAAGCTTCCCGCCGCAGACCGGATCTACACCATCACCGAGGGCAAAGGGATTACCGGCGAGTTATGCGGTGGACGGACTTGCGGTGTCGGATCTGCAGGGAAGGCGAGGCTCAACGGCTCCAAGGTGAAACCGTAACTTTCCATTTGGCGGTCATCGTCTCACAACCACGAAAGCGGTTGTCACGTTGAGCGAAGCGCAGCGCAGTCGAAACATCTGCGGTTGCTCTTCAATCGCTATGCCTCTGAGCGGCGACTCGTCCGCAACGCTCGAAAGACAACCTTCGCCGGGCATGAAAACCTCTCCATAAGTAACTGGGCGATTTACCACTCGCCGCGATTGTCGTAGCGGGTCAACTGGCAACGGTCACTTGCTCAACAAGCCGTTGGTACACCGAGAAGAGGCAATCCGCATTCCTCCGGCCCTTGATGCCAGCGCCTGAACCGTGACGGCTGGCGCTCCTACGCAGGTTGTGGCGCACTGTAATCGTCAGGCTAATGAGTGGTTGCTTGAGGAAGCCTGTTTTCAAACCATGCACCCACCTGCGATACGCGACTCACAGGGGAATATCAATTGGCGCATGGGTCAGGGTCCAGAGATCAGGGAGCAGCAATCAGGATCGGATAATTCACACTTGACACCGATAGAAAATCCACTACTATATGGTTGTGGATCGATTGGGTACAACATTCGCGGCTTTGTCTGATCCAACCCGGCGGGCAATGATCGAACGGCTCTCACATGGGCCCGCCACCGTGCATGGTTTGACGGAGCCGTTTGCACTCTCGCAGCAGATGATTTCAAAACATATTGCCTACCTGGTGCGGGCACGGATTGTGATCAAGACGAAGCGTGGACGAGAGAGTGTGTGCACGCTCAGGCCAGAGACGATCAAGACGGTCGGCGACTGGGCTTTTAACTATCGCCGATTCTGGGAAGAGAGTTTCGACAAGCTGGACATGGTTGTGAAGGAAATGAAAAAGAAGGAGGTCAGAGATGACAAAAAACACGGTTAACGAGATAGAGCGGATGGTTGTGACAAGAATTTTTGATGCCCCACGCGAACTGGTTTGGAAGGCGTGGACAGACCCGAACTATGTGATGCAGTGGTGGGGGCCGAAAGGATTCACTGCGCCTGTTTGCAAGATTGATTTTCGCGTGGGAGGAAAATTTCTGTGCTGCATGAGAGCACCGGATGGGACTGAGGGCTGGAACGGCGGCGAGTACTTAGAGATTGTTGTGCACGAGAAGATTGTTTACTCGATGTACTTTGCCGACGCGGAGGGAAACAAGCTTGAGCCTGCGCAGTATGGAATAGAACATGAGGCCATGGACGATGCGCACGATGTGATTACATTTGAGGATTTGGGAAACGGCCAGACAAAACTCACCTTGATTGGAAATGAATCAATGGAAAGCGCAAGAAATAGCGGTCAGGTAGAGGGCTGGAACCAGACACTCGATAAAGTTGCCGCAGTTGTTGCGGGGCTAGCGCAGTCGGAATGAGAAGTTGGGTTTTGACGATCATCATAGGGGAGATACAGCAAAGGGTGGCGGGAGGCGGCTTAGTTCGGGCTTCTCGTCACCATGCCCAATTGCCGCTGTCCGGATAAGTGATCCATGGCTCCACTGTTGCCAACAGACCGAGTCGCTCATCAAGCCGGTGCCCGGAGGTTGTCGCCGAAGCGGAAGTCATCGTTGCGACCACCACCGCCCACCCAGCAAGCCAAAAAAAAACGCGGAGCCCAGCGGCTCCGCGGACTGAATCAAATTTGTTTGGCTTAGAACACTCCGGCCAGAAACGTTTCGACGGCCGTGAGGCGCTCGCCAGTGGCTCCGCACTTCTCGAGAACGATCGGAGACAGGGTCATGACCGGGCAATGCGCATGCGCCAACACTTTATAGACCACGCCGTGGCGGGTGATGGCCGCAAAAGCCGAAGCTCCCTGGGCGCCGAGCACGATCAAATCCGCTTGCTGAGCCCGGGCCTGGAAGAGCAATTCCTCGGTCGGATCGCCGGGCACTACGATCGCCTGGACCGAAAGCCGTCCCCTCTGTTCCGCCGGAACCAGCGCCAGCAGGTCGGTCTCAATCTCCTCAATGGTGCGGCCCGCAAGTACCTCGCGGGATTCCTGCGGCTTGATGACATGCTGCAGCACCAGCCTGGCATTGTGTTGCGCGGCAAGTTCGGTTCCAAACCCGGCCACAACAGAACTGGTGTCCATCAAGCTAAGGGCGCAAAGAACGGTTTTGGTGGCGAAATTGCGGTAGGCTCCATCGACCACATCAGGGCCCACGATGCACACCGGAACAGAGGAGATTCGCAGCACTGCTTCCGCCACCGACCCGACCAGCAGTTTGCCGATCGGCCCCGGAGAGTGCGTGCCCATCACGATCCGATCGATTTCCCGTTCCTGGGTGTAAGCCAGAATCTGGTCGGCGGCCAATCCCGGCCGTACCACAACCTCGCAGCGCAGGCCCGCAGCCCGGGCCCGTTCGGCCAGCGGTTCAAGATGTTTTATTTCTGCGCGCGCAGCGGCGGCGTAGTCGTAATAGCGAATCCCCGAAGTCTCGGACGCAGACACCACGAGCGTGTCGTAAGCGTGAAACAGGATAAGATCCGCGCCAAACTCCGTTGCTTGGGCGAGTGCGAACGCGAACGCTTTCTCGTTCGCCGGGATCTCTGAGGCAAATAGGATGGTTGACGGCTTACTCCAACCCGGCTTCAAGACGGTTGCCATGGGAAACCTCCTGGCGGTGCGGAGAATTAGAAGCGTGACAGGTCTGGGATAAGCTTACGGTGATTGAAGACACGGCTGTCAGTGATCTGTATCACCCAATGAGGGCGGTGCTCAACCACCCTGTGGAAGCAATCGCGGCTGAACATGTTGCTTCGTGTTCAGAAAATAGCAGAGTTTTCGATTCTCGCAACGTTAATTTGCGACGAAGTGACGCCAATCACAGCCGGAGCGACTTCGGGCCTGCTCTTCTTAGAACTGCATCGCGGTTTTTTTCCCCTCTTTGATGATTGTAGGGCAAGGTTCGCCGCGATTGCACGGAGGCCCTCATGCAGCCGATGCACACCATTCCCGCCCGCGGCGGGTTGAATTTCGACGAAACTCCGTTTTTGGCCATCTGGGAAGTCACGCAGTCCTGTGATCTGGCCTGCAAGCATTGCCGCGCCGCCGCCCAGCCCATCCCTCATCCCGATCAGCTCAGCACCGACGAAGGCAAAACCCTGATCGATCAGATCGCCGGCATGCAGGTACCGATCTTCGTCTTCACCGGTGGCGACCCCCTCAAACGTCCCGACGTCTTCGAGCTGATCCACTACGCCGCCGAAAAGGGTGTCAAGGTCGCGGTCACCCCCAGTGCCACGCCGCTGCTCAGCCGGGAGGCCATTTTCAAGATGAAGGAGGCGGGCGTCGTCCGGCTGGGCATCTCGCTCGACGGCTCCAGCCCTGAAATTCACGACGCCTTCCGCGGGCTCCCGGGCGCCTGGGCGCGCACCATCCAGGCCGTCGAGTGGGCCAACGAGGCCGGCATTCCCATCCAGGTGCACTCCACCATCAGCCGCCACAACGCCGCCGATCTCGACAACCTCTGCGCCCTGTTTGAAAAGCTCGCCATCGTCATGTGGAACGTCTTTTTCCTGGTTCCCGTCGGACGCGGCCAGCTCGGCGACCTCCTCTCTGGCGAAGAATTCGAGCAGGTTTTCGGAAAGATCTACGAGCTGTCCCACCGCGTCAGTTTCCAGATCAAGACCACCGAGGCCATGCACTACCGGCGCTACCTGCTGCAGCACAACCTGGAAGAACGCCGCATGGGCCATGGATCCGGCCACCCCCATGCCGCGGCCGCTTACGAGCCCGGCGCCCCGACCGCCGACGCCCAGAGCCGCACCCACGGCTGGGCCACCCGGCGCGTCAACGACGGCAAGGGCTTCATGTTCATCTCCCACGTGGGTAACGTCTATCCCAGCGGATTCCTGCCCCTCCACGCCGGCAACATCCGCGAAACCCCCCTGGCCGAAATCTACCGCAACGCCCCCATCTTCAAGGCCCTGCGCGACACCAGCCGCCTTGAAGGCAAATGCGGCGCCTGCGAATACAAGGAAGTCTGCGGCGGTTCGCGCGCCCGGGCCTATGCCGTCACCGGCGACCCGCTGGCACAGGAGCCCTGCTGCATCTACCAGCCCCGAAACTGGCAGCCCAGCCAGGCCAACGAACAGCCCGCACTCTGTCAGCCGGAGCACTCCGCCACCCTGGTTACCTTATAGTCGTCGCTGACGCTCGCCCAGGTCCAGGGAGGAACCCAAGCCTCCCTCCTTGCTCGGCGTCATTCACCGCGGTTCGCTGCCAGCGTTGAATCAATTGCAGGGTTCTCGGCGCTTCGCGGATTCGCCCTTTGAGGACGGCCGGATTCGGGTGATAATTCGCATGGGTCCTGCCTCAAGACCTTTTCTTCGCAGCCCTGCAGTCACGCTTATACTGAGGTTGCGTGAGTCCGAGTCGGGCGGCCGGATTCGCTTCCCTCACACGCACGAGCTTTGACCATCGCGCTCTGTTTGGGTGAATTCCTCCAACCCGCCAATTCCAGGCAAGGATGCACACTTAGAGGTCGAATCGGATGCGGACGGCAATCATCGGCGGAGGCATTGCAGGCTTGGCGGCCGCCTATGAACTCGAGAGGGCGCGCGCGGCAGACCCCCTTGTTCAGTACACGCTCTTCGAGGCCCGGGAGAGGCTCGGCGGCGCGCTGGCCAGCGAGACCGTCCAGGGCACCGTCCTCGAGCGTGGCCCCGACTCCTTCCTGACTGAAAAGCCGGCGGCATCGACACTGTGCCGTGAACTCGGGCTCGGTCCCGACCTGGTCCCATCGAACGATGCGGATCGAAAAACCTACATCCTCGTAGGGAACCAGCTCGTGCCCCTTCCCGACGGGCTCATGTTCCTGGTGCCCACCAAGCTTATGCCCACCGCCCTTTCGCCGTTGTTCAGCTTCCCCACCAAGGCGCGCATGGCGCTCGAACTGCTGCTCCCGCCGCGCCGCAAACGCAACACGGATGAGTCCGTGGCTAGCCTGGTTGCGCGACACTTTGGCTCGGAGGCGGTCGACCGCCTTGCCGACCCGCTCCTGTCGGGCATCTACGGCGGGGATGCCGCGCAGCTGAGCGCCAAAACCGTGCTGCCCCGGCTGGTCGAAATGGAAGCCCAGTATGGCTCCCTGACCCGCGGCATGTTGGCGGCGCATCGCAAGATGCGGGCCCGGGCCGCCGCCAACGGACACAGCCCCGCGGCCAGCCCCGCCGAACGTCCCATCTTCACCACCCTTCGCGGCGGCATGCAGCAGCTCGTCGACGCAATTCGCGCCCGGCTGGATTGGGCGGCGGTGCGCCTTTCCACCCCCGTGAATGCCCTCGAGCGCGTCCCCAACGGCTGGATGGTCCACTCCCTCGGTACCGCGGAGTTCTACGATTCCGTGATCGTGGCTTCGCCGGCCTGGGCCGCCGGCGTGCTCCTGGCTCCCGTGGACGCCATGCTCAGCGAACAACTGGGGGGCATTCCTTACTCCTCATCGATTACCGTCAACCTCGTCTACGACGAGGATGCGCTGGGCAAGCTTCCCGAGGGCTTCGGATTCCTGGTCCCCGCCAGCGAGCGCCGTTCGCTGCTGGCCTGCACGTTTGCCCACCGCAAGTTTCTCGGGCGCACCGCCCCCGGCAAAGCCGTGATCCGCGCCTTCCTCGGCGGCATGCGCAACGAGGCCCTGCTGGCCGAGAACGACAATGCCCTCGTGGCCATCGTTCGCCATGAGCTGATCGACATTCTCGGCGAAACCGTCGTCGGCATCGGGCTGGACCCGGAATACACCCAGGTGACCCGCTGGCGGAGAGCCATGGCCCAGTATGCCGTGGGCCACCAGGAACGAATCGAGCGCATCAGCGAGCGCCTCGCCGCCCTCCCCGGACTCCGCCTCGCCGGCAATGCCTATGACGGCATCGGCATTTCGGACTGCATCCGGCTCGGCCGCAGGGCCGCAGCGGAGTTGGTGAGCGGCGAAGTGGGCGCGCCCAGCGCGTAGCCTCCAGCCTTATGTCTTCTGGCTTTTAGCTAATGGCTAAAAGCTAAAAGCTAATAGCTGGTTCTCTGCCGGTTCTCGAACAGCCGCGCCGTCACCACGCCAAACAGAAAGCCCCCGATATGGGCCAGGTACGCCACTCCGCCCGTCTTGACCTGGGCCACCGCCCCAAAGTTGAAGAGCTGGATCAGAAACCAGAACCCGATCAGCACCGCCGCGGGAATGAACGTAACGCGGATAAAGATGAAGATGATGAGCAGGGTGCGAATGCGATCGCGGGGATAAGTGATGATGAATGCTCCCATCACCGCCGCGATGGCCCCGCTCGCGCCCAGAGCCGGAATTCTGGAACTCGGATCGCCCAGGATCTGGGCCAGCATCGCGACCAGACCTCCGGCCAGGTAGAAGAACGCAAATCGCACCCGACCCATCGCATCTTCGATCTCGCGCCCAAAGGCCCACAGATAGATCATGTTGCCGATGATGTGCATCCAGCCCGCATGCATAAACATCGACGTCAGCAGAGTGATCCAGTCATGGCCGTGGAGGACCCGGACGGGAATCGCCGACCAGGCCCACACGAATGGGTCGCCGTACATCAGTTCCTTCAGGAACACGTAGACATTCACGACGATGATGAGTGTTGTGACGACCGCAAAGCTGCGCGTGCGCCGCGAGGCATCGCCAAGAGGGATCAGGCCCCCCATCTACATTCCGCCTTTGCCCAGCAGGATGCCGATGCCATAAGTGACCGCGCCTTCCACTGCGCCCACAACCGTCATTTCCAGGCCCGATGCCCACCACGAACGCACCGTGATAAGGCTCTTCGCCGCGCCCACGGCAAAATGCGCGGCCAGCGATACGATCGCCGCAGCGACCACCGCCGGCACGCCCTGGAGGAAGAAAAACGGGATGATCGGGATGATCGCGCCCACGGCTGTCGAAAGCGCGCCGGAGCTGGCCGAAACCAGCGGGTTCGAGAGCGCCTCTTCCGAAGCGCCCAGCCGCTCGCCGGCCAGCGCGCGCAGCATCTGCTCCGGGTCGCGCGCAATGTGGTCCACCACGTGGAAAGCGTCTTCCTCGGGCAAACCCTTCACCTGGTAGTACAGCGCCAGTAGTTCGCGCGCTTCCGCCCCGTTCATGCGGATCGCCTCGCGTTCCCGGGCCAGCTCCGCATGGTAAATCTCTCGTTCGCTCTTTGAAGCCAGATACGCGCCCGACCCCATCGATAGCGCGCTGGCGACCATGCCCGAAAGGCCCGCCAGCAGCACATATTTTGAATCGCCTGCCGTCGCGCCGGAAACGCCCGAAACGATGCCGAAGATCGCTCCCAGCCCATCATTGACACCGTAAATCGCATCGCCGATCCAGCTTCCCGCCTGCTTGCGGCCCTGGTTGCGCTTGGCCAGCAATTCCTCCAGCACCGCCTTGGGATCGACCTTGGGCGCGCTGGCCGGGGCTGAATAATGTCCGCGCAGCAGCGACCCCAGCTCGCGGTGATGATCCTTCTCATCTTCAATAACATGGTTCAGGATGGCGATCGAGTCATCGTCGCCCAGGTCCTTCAATTGCCGCCCGTAATTGGCGATGTGGCGGCTCTCTTCAATCTCCAGCCGGCGTAGGGCCATGCGCACTCCGCCGGCCCGGTTGGCCAGCGAATTTGCCTCTCCCCCGGGGCTGCCCTTGTACGCCGGCTCGGGCCCCCCCAGCTCCGCGATACGCCCGTGCCACAGCGCGGCGTGCTCCCACTCGGCGCTGGCAAGGTGGCGCAGAACCTGCGCACGCACCGGATCTGTGTCCCGGTCGGCCAGCGTCTGATACGTGTGATACCCCTCCATCTCCGCCTGCCAATTGCTCTCCAGCGCGTCCAGAATCTTCTGCTTCCGGGCGCCGTTCAACACTTCCTTCGCCAATGGTTTCTCCTAGCTTTCAGTTGAGAATAGCCCAGATTTCTAGCCCTAGTTTAGCCCCGCCATGTTCCACGCGGTCGATCACCTTCCCACAGTCGCCGTTTCCCGTATAGTGTTGTGTGCAGCCAACGCCGGGATGAAACCCGGCTGACGGAAAATATCGAGGTCCGATATCCGTCCCGTGCCGCGACGTCAAACGGTTCAGGACGCACAAAACGCCCCAACGTGGGCGGCACTTTTTTTGAGGAATCGAGGGAATCATCTCTCATGGCGACGCGATCTACTCCATCGGCGGCAACATCCAATATGCCCAGCTACGTGGGACCGTTCATTGCGGTCGCTGCACTGTACTTCATCTTCGGGTTCGTCACCAACCTGAACATGGGCCTGGTGCCATATCTGAAACAGATTTTCGAGATCCACAATTTTCAGAACTGGCAGGCAATGCTGGCCAATGGCGCCTTCTTCACCGCCTACTTCGTTTGCTCGACCCCCATGTCAAAGCTCATCGAGACCATCGGCTATAAGAGGACGATGATCGTTTCGTTGTTCATCCAGGTGGTGGGAGCGCTTCTGTTTCTGCCCGCGGCGCAGCAGGTTTCGTTTCCTCTGTTTCTGGCCGCCATCTTCGTCGTGGGAGCCGGGGTAACCGGGCTCCAAACCGCGGCTAACCCATACATTGCCATCCTTGGTCCGGAGCACAGCGCCCCCGTCCGCCTGAACCTGGCCCAGGCGCTGAATTCGCTGGGAGGCACCATCGCCCCCTGGGTCGCTGGCACCTTCATCCTCACTTCCGCTGTTCTGGAGCCGGTTAAGGTGGCCCAGGAAACTCCGGAAGTGCAGCATGCCTACCAGGTTTCGATCGCGCATACGGTGCGCATGCCGTACATCGTCATCGCCTTCGGCCTGGTGATCCTGGCCATTGCGATCGCCCTTACCCATTTGCCTCACCTGACTGCCACGCAAGCGTTCAGGCCAGGCAAGGAAGGCGACCCCATCCTGAAGCGCAGCATCTGGAGCTACCGCCATACGGTGCTGGGAGCGCTCGGCATCTTTCTGTATGTGGGCGTCGAGGTAGGCCTGGCGACGGCCATGGTGCTTTATTTCAGCGATTCCATGCACGGCGGCCTGAACGCCCTCACCGTTCCTCAGGCGCAGAAACTCGTCACGTACTACTGGCTTGGAGCGTTAATTGGGCGCCTGCTCGGTTCATGGCTGCTGACCAAGATCAAGGCCGGCAAACTCCTCGGTATCTTTGGCACGGTTGCCGCCGCGCTCGTCGTGGTCGCCATCCTTACCAGCGGCAACGTCGCCATTGGCGCGCTGATTCTGGCCGGCTTCTTCAACTCCGTTATGTTCCCGAACATCTTTGCCCTCGGCATCGTCGGGCTCGGTCCCATGACCAGCAAGGGTTCGGGCTTGATCATGACAGCCGTCTGGGGCGGAGCGCTCATCCCCGTGTTCATCGGCTGGCTCAGCGATCACTGGACCTACGAACTGGCGCTGGTCGTACCCGTGATCTGCTACCTCTACATTGCCTTCTACGGCTTTGTGGGATCCAAGCCAACGCGGATTGTGCAAGCGTAGACTGGATCGGTTGTACCAACTGAAGGCCCTCCGGCTTGCCGGAGGGCCTTCGCACGTGCAGTACTCCTTCGCCGGAACGGGCTAGGTAGGTCAGGGTCGGTAGGTCAGGGCTGGTAGGTCAGGGCTGGTAGTTCAGGGCTGGCAGGTCAGAGCTGGCAGGTCAGAGCTGGCAGGTCAGGGCCGGCAGGCCAGAGCTGGCAGGTCAGAGCGGGCAGGTCGGGGCTAGGTAGGTCAGGGCTTCAGCCCTGACATCCTCCGCGGTCCGAAATCGCGGGCTTTAGCCCCTGAGGTATGCTTTCGGTGCGGAGCCTCAGCTCGGCCGATGTTCACGGAGCTGGCGAAAATGGCCGCCATGCTCCCTGAACGCACCTTTACTTCCTCCGCTTCGACATCGCGTGCAGCTTGAGCACCGTGTTCCAGTTCCGCCCCGTAGCCGCAACGCCCAGCGCACGGTCCATGCTCTTTCCCGAAAACTTGGTTTCCGCAGCGCCC
>DASXGD010000076.1:0-2813 GCA_036489245.1 Occallatibacter sp.
TTGGCAACCGTAGCACCCCACGCATCCGGGGCCACGTCGTGCGCGTGGCGGGAAAACAGCCAGTGATGGCCTTCGAGATCCTCCACTCCGTATTGCAGTTCTCCATATTCGGTCTCATGGAGAGCTTCGACGATGCTCGCACCGGCGGCTTTGGTGTGTTCAAAGTGCTGCTCCACATCCTCGATGAAGATGGTCAGGCTTTGATTTCCAAATGCGAGCTCTGCCGGAGTTTGATAGTCCCCGCGCGCCGCCCGCACCATGATGTATGCATTTCCAAGCCGCATCTGCGCCCCCGACACCGGCTCGCCGTAGCGATAGTGCTCGACGAGGCCAAAGGTCCTGCTGAGCCAGTCAATCGCTTCGGGGAGATGCCTATACGTCACGTGGGGCAGCACGGTATCGACGGGCACGGAGCGATTCGCCAACATGGCGACACAATATCATGCCTCGAACCGCCGTCCTATTCCGTGCGCAGCGCGCGCGCCGGGTCCACCGTGGCCGCCCGCCGAGAGGGGATGAAGCCGGCCAGAGCGGCCACCAGACCGATCACCAGAATTCCCGCGATGTACACGCCCGGGTCGACAACGGAAACGCCGAAGAGCTGGCTGCGCACCGCCCGCGTGGCCAGCATCGCGACGGGAATCGTGATACCGATTGCCCATCCGGCGAGGATCATGACCTCGCGAAGAATAAGGCTGACCACCGTCGAGCGACTCGCGCCGAGGGCCATGCGAATGCCGATTTCCCGCGTGCGCTGGGCTGTGGAGTAGGCGAGGATTCCATAGAGCCCGATTCCGGCCAGCACGGTGGCGAGAACGCCGAATGTGGCGGCCAGCAGGGCGATGGTCCGCTCCGCGAGAAGGCTCTCGTCAATCTCGCTGCTCATGGTGGTCAGATTGCTCACAATGAGCTTGGCGTCGATGTTGGCGATCGCTGCCCGAATGCTGCCCGCTGCGGCCTGGGGAGGCTGCCATGTGCGGACGTAGTAGGTAAGGCCGCCCGGCTTTTCTGCCTGCGAGAAAAGAGTATAGGACATGGGCAGGACAGGATCGCGCACCGTTGAATGCTTTACGTCTTTCACTACCCCGACGATCACCGCATCGGTTTGCGGACGTCGAGGACGGCTCACATGGCGACCAAGCGCGGCGATGTTGTTGCCGAAAAAGTGTCGCGCGAAGCTTTCGTTCACAATGGCTACACTCTGCGAAGTCGCGGTGTCGCCGGCGGAGAAATAGCGGCCGGCGACGAGGGGTACACCGAGTGTCTGCAGATACTGGTTGCTGACCCAGGGCACCTCGACGTCGAACTCCTCATCGGGTCCGGGAGTGTATCCGCTTACGACCACGTCACCGCTGCGATTGTCTCCCCGGAGATCGGGATCGTTAGTGCCGCCCACGGCGCGAACGCCGGGCAGCGCCGCGATCGCATCAAAGATTCGCTGTTCCACAGGGACGATGGCAGCGGGCGCGTAGCCCGCCATTTCCGGAGAGAGGTTGAACGCCAGCAGGTGATCGGTGGTGAAACCGGCATCGACGTTGTGCAGATTCTGGATGGTGCGAACAAACAGGCCCGCGGCCACGATCAGCAGCAGGCTGAAGCCGATCTGGAGCGCGACGCAGGTTCGCCGAAATCGAAGGGAACCGCCCATGGTCGAGCTGGCCTGCTGCTTTAATGCGTCGGAGAGGCGGGGATTCCAGAACTGAACGGCTGGAGCGAGGCTGAAGAGGAGGCTTGCCGTCAACGTTGCGAGGATGGTGAACACCAGGACCCGCCAGTCGAGCGTCGCGGTGAACACCGGCTCGCCCATCGTCGATCCCGACATCCAGTGAATCAGAAGGCGAAGGGCCTGTGGGGCAAGGAGAAGTCCCAAGGCCGCGCCTGCAAAACCGAGGAGCATGCCTTCGGCAAGAAGCTGGCGCAGGATCTGGCCGGAGGTGGCGCCCAGGGCATAGCGCATGGAGAACTCGCGAGCGCGGCCCGCGGCGCGGACCAGCAAAAGGCTGGCGACATTCACGACCGCCATCGCGACTACCAGCAAGACCATCCCCATGATGATGGCGAGGGGCATCGCGACGTCCTTACGCATGGGTGAAAAGCCTTTGGCGCCGGCGTCGAGGTTGAGATGGGCGTTGGCGATGAACCCATGGCGTGCTTTCTGGGACTGGTCGTGCTGGAGCGGGAACTCCGCCTTGCGCAGCGAGAGATAGAGCGAGTTCATCGCGGCCGCGGCTTGCGCGATAGACAGGCCGGGACGAATCCGGCCCGTGAGATTGATCCAGTACGCCTGGCGATCGCTCAAGTAATTCCAGTCGGGCTGGACAGTACGCTGCATGGTAATGGGCACATAGATGGCGGGAACCCGCCCCCACACCATGCTGTGAAATCCGGGAGCGGCGACGCCCAGGATCGTGAACGGCGCCCCGTTGATGAGCATGGTCTTGCCCTGGATGGGTGCTTCGGCGAGATGTGTTCTCCAGTAATCGAAGCTGACCACGGCAACCGGATTGGCGCCCTCGGTGGTTTCGTCGCTCGAAACGAACAACCGGCCGAGCGCGGGCTGGACGCCCAGCGTCTCGAAATAGTTGCCGCTCACCATTTCGGCCGAGACTTCTTCGGCATGGTTGTTCCAGACGACGCCGACGCCAACCGGCGCCGCGGCGATCAGCCCGCTGAGGGCGGTGTTCTGGTCGCGCAGGTCGCGATACATCGGGTAGGAAAATTCGTGGTGATGGCCGGGAGTGTTTCCCCCTTCAGACTGCGTGTGGCCGGGAGCCCCTCCGGCGAAGCTGAGTACCACTAACTGATCCGGATCA
>DASXGD010000050.1:0-8544 GCA_036489245.1 Occallatibacter sp.
TAAGCCTTGACGAAGTTATAAGTCGGGGTGCCGGGCGAGTCGGTGATATCTCCGGGATTAATGAAGATACAGATCATCACCGGAATCTTTTTCTGCGCGATGAGATTGTCAATGACATTGAGGATCGGGTTATTCCCGTTGCGGTCGATGTAGCCGCCTCCATCCTGAAACACCATCACGGCGGCGGGCGTCTTCGCATCGTACTGCGCCGGCACGTAGACCCAGTACTCGCTCTTCATGCCGTCGTAAATCCTGCTCGTGTGGGTGAGCTTCTCCGACAATTTGCCCGAGGGCACGCCCGGCTGCAGATAACTGAGGGGTCCGAACGCCGGCAGATCAAGCCGGCCGCCGAATTTTGCTCCGTCGACCATATAGTGAAACTCGTGCAGGTGGCTGACCGGCTCGATGCGCGCGACGGAGTACCAGAGTTGAGTGCCCGGCAACTGCGTCATTGCCGGTCCCGCCGCATCGTCAATCATCAGCGTCGGCGTTGACGGCGTTTCAACGGCGAAGAAGAAATCCGGCCCGTGTCCCGCCCAGGCTGTGCCTTCTTTCAGATCTTTGGCTTCAAAGCTGGCCTCGATCCCGGCTCGCAGCTCCGGGCTGTGTGCCTGCGCCAGCGAGATGAGTTGAGGAGCACTGAGTTTCTCCGCTGCCGCGCCGCATACGGTAATTAACCCAACCAAAACCAAAAGAAGAAATCTCATGCGGCCCATCCTACACCGCCCCGGCAGCCCCTAGTCCCTACGTCCCTAGTCCCTGTTCCATAGTCCCTGGACCCTGGCCTTTACACTGAATCCATGGTTCGGGTTTTGTGTCCCATTCCCGTCGAATCCATCCGGCTCATTGTCTTCGATCTCGACGGGACCCTGATTGATTCCGCGCGGGACCTCTGCAACAGCGTCAATGCGGCGCTCGAGCACATGGGGCGCCCTCATCTGCCGGATGAAATCATCGCCAGCTTTGTGGGCAATGGCGCGCCCATGCTGGTGCGCCGCTCCCTCGCCGTCGAAAATGGCGTGGCTCCGGATGAAGTGCATGACGAGGAACTCGCCACAGCTTACAGCTTCTTCCTGGCTCACTATCGCGAGCACAAACTCGACTTCACGTATGCGTACGACGGAGTTCTGGACTCTCTAGCCGCTCTGCACCTCATGCCCGACGGCACGCCGCGGGCCATGGCCGTGCTGACCAATAAGCCAGTCCGTCCGTCGCGCGCGATCTGCGAAGGGCTGGGTATGGACAGGTTCTTCATCAGCATTTACGGGGGCGACAGTTTCCCCATCAAGAAGCCCGATCCGATGGGACTGCGCGCCATCATGGATGAGGCGGGCGCGGTTCCCCGCCAGACCCTGATGATCGGCGACAGCAAGGTCGATGTGCTGACCGCGCGCAACGCCGGCGCGTGGAGCCTCGGGTGCCAGTTTGGGTTCGGTCCCCAAAACCTGATGGAAGCCCCGCCTGATGTGGTCGTGGACTCCGCTTTTGACTGGACTACGGTTCTGATCCCTGAGAAAATCGATTTAAGGGAATAGCGTAGTAACCTCAATCGCGCTCGAAGCTTGTTCGTGGCGCGGCTTGTGTTACAACGCTGGGATCGATACCTTCTCCGGACATTTTTCTTCTCCCATTTGGACGTTGACTTCAATTCAGTCCAAAGTGGGGACAAAAGATGGGTCGGATTGTAAACGTTTAGCGACCGCTTCGGCGGATTCCGCTTTTTCAATTTTGCCGTGGAGATTTGGATGATTCGCCGCTTTACTCTGCTCCTTGTTCTTCTGACACCGCCTGGACTTTTCGCTTCGAACCCCGCTGCTGCGCCCCCACCTCCGGCGCCGGCAGTGAATGGAGTGGTCGCCGACCCCACGGGCGCGATTGTCCCCGGCGCCGAGGTCGATCTCATCGATACAAGCGGAACCGTGACGGGCAGTTGTCATTCGGGCGGCGATGGAACTTTCCAACTCGTTCCGCCTCACTCCGGCAATTTCACCCTTGTAGTCTCCGAACCCGGATTCGAGACAACCAGGACTCCCGTTGTCGTCGCTGCCCCGACTTCCGCGGTGGCCGGCGCCGCCGCTGCCGGCCGATTCAGCGCCATCCTCCGCGTCACCCTTCCCATCGCGGCTCTCTCCACGAACGTCCAGGTAAACGCCGAATCCAGCGAAGATCTCACCGCGTCGGAAGACAACCAGGATTCCTCGGTGATGAGTTCGCAGGATCTGAAATCGCTTCCCATCTTCGACAACGACTACGCCACCGCCATGAGTGCCTTCCTCGACGACAGCGCCACAGCGACCGGCGGCTCGGGCCTCATCGTCGACGGCGTCGAGGCCAACCGTGCGACCGTCTCCGCTTCGGCGGTGCAGGAAGTTCGCATTAACCAGGACCCGTACTCCGCGCAGTATTACTGGCCCGGCCGCGGCCAGATGGAGATCGTCACCAAATCCGCCGCAGACAAATACCACGGCCAGTTCAATTTCCTCTACCGCAATTCGGCCATGAACGCGCAGAATGCCCTCGCGCCTTCCAAGCCGTTCGAGCAGCGGCAAAACTACGAAGGCAGCGCCACCGGCCCCATCTTCTTCGCGCCCAAAAGCAGTTTTCTTGCGTCGTTCAACCGCGTCCTGTATGACACGAATGCGGTCGTCAGTGCAACCGTTCCGTCCGCGGCCAACCCCGCGGGCGTGCCTTTCACCGCCAACGTTCCCGCCCCCACTCGCGACACCGAATTCAGCACCCGGGCGGCGCATCAGTTCGGTGAACACCACTCCGCCTACGCGGAATACAGCTACGAGGATTGGACCGGCCAGAACCAGGGTGTGGGCGGGCAGACCATGGCCGCCGCGGGCTTCAACAACCGTTACCACGAAGACGACGTGAAGGTTCACCTGGACTCGACGCTCTCCCCGGTCCTGCTTAACCAGGCTTCGATTGTGGGCGAGCACGACTTCAGTCACAACGTCAACGCCGCCGAGGCTCCGCGGGTCATCGTGCAGGGAAACTTTACCTCCGGGTCCGCCCAGAACAACGCGCTCTCGACCGAGTACAACCTGCGCCTCTACGACATGATGACGTGGACCCACGGACGTCACTTCGTGAAGTTCGGCGCCGGGGTGCCCCACATCAGCCGCCGCGCCTTTGACGACAACACCAACGCCCTGGGCACTTACACATTTGGCCCCACCTTGGCCTCCGACGGCATCACGGTGCTGACTTCGGCCCTCGCGAACTATGAGGCCAATCATCCTTCCGGATATTCGCAGAATTCGGGCGATGTGCACTTCCTCTACGACCAACTGGAAATGGGCGCTTTCATCCAGGACCAGTTCAAAGTGAACAGCCGATTCTCTGTCACGCCCGGCCTTCGCTACGACTGGCAGAATTTCTTCGCCGAGAAGAGGCTGGGCTTCTCGCCTCGCGCCTCGTTCGCCTGGGTTCTCGATGAAGCCTCCAAGACGGTCCTTCGCGGCGGCGGGGGCATCTACTACGACCGGACCGGTTCCGGTTCCCTGCTCGACCTCGTCCGCTACCAGGGCGCCGAGCCGCGCCGGCGTGCCGTCACCCTCTCGCTCGATCCCGCCACCCAGCCCGGTCCAGGCTGTGTGCCCATCGACGCATGCATCGACCTGGCCGCGTCACCGGTGGCGCGCGTCGTGTTCGACCCCCACTCCCGGATGCCCTACCAGATTCAGTACGGCCTCTCCATCGAGCGCCAGCTGGGAGAAAAAGCCACCCTCGTGGCCAGCGCCTACTCAGCGCGCGGCATTGGAGCCTTCCGGTCCATCGACATCAACGCGCCGACGCCACAGTCCGGCTACACCCAACGGCCCGACGCGGAGTACGGCCGCGTCCGCGAGATGCAGGCCGAAGGCTTCTGGGAAGGCAGCGGCATGGACATCTCCTACCGCGGCCGTCTCAACAAGTACTTCACCGGGTTTGGCCGCTACACCTGGTCCCACTACGAGTCCAATACGGACGGCATCGGCTGGTTCCCCGAGAACCAGTTCACCCCCGATTCGGAGTGGTCCAACGCCAGCTTCGATCGCCGCCAGCGTCTGAGCATGTACGCCAGTTTCAATCCCGAAAGCGTGTTCAATCTATCCGCGGGAATATTTGCCAACACCGGGCGTCCCTGGAGCGTTCTTACGGGCACAGACCCCTACGGCACGGCTCTTTTCAACGCCCGGCCCGACGAAACGCCACGCAACACCGAGACAATGCCCTCCTACATGGACCTCGACCTGCGCTGGGGGCACGACTTCGCCATTACCCCCAACAAGGACGAGGAAGCGCCGCGCCTGGGCTTTTCCGCCGGTGCCTTTAATATCCTCAATCACGAAAATCCCGCCAGCATCAACCAGGTCGTCACCTCGTCCGGTTTTGGGGAAATCACGGCGGTTAACCCCGCCCGCCGGATTCAGCTCGGCATGCGCTTCGAGTTCTAACCTGTCCAATCTCGTCATCCAGCGCAGAGCGAAAGACCTGCTACAGCCTTCTCATCCTTAAAGCGGAGGTCTCGCGGACACATTGCTCGCAGTCGGAAATCCTTGCAAGGCCATTCGACCGATCGATGGTTTCCGCGTTCGGGCTGGTGGCCGCCGGGAACTTCCGGTTAGGATCGCGCGTACCGCACGGAGGGAGGTCTAATGAAACGCCACCTGCTCAGCGGCTGCCTGCTCGTCGCAGTCCTCGGAATCTTCTCCATTCCGGCCCGGGCCGCCGGGGATGTGGTCCAGTTCGGGAGCACGATCCACGTGCCGCACGATACCTCGATTCATGATGCGGTCTGCTTTTTTTGCGATGTCGATGCCCAGGGCTCGGTTGAGGGCGACGTGGTCGTCTTCTTCGGCAACGTTCACATCGCTACGACCGCCAACCACGATGTGGTGAACTTCTTCGGCAACATAACCGCGGATGACAATGCTCATATCGGCCAGGACATGGTGAGTATGTTTGGACGCATCCGGTTGGGCGACGATGTTTCGGTCGGCAAGGACCTAGTGGCCATGTTCGGCAGCGTGCGCGCCGGCGAATCGGTTACCGTCGGTGGCGAACGCGTGGTTCAGCCTGCATGGATTTTCTGGGGACCACTCCTCTTTATTGCCCTGGTCGTCATTTTGGTGGTGCATGAGTTTCGCAATCATCGCCGGCGGGCTTACATGCGCTACCCCTATCCGCCGCGTCCATAGCGCCGTGAGGGGTGAAGATCAGGAGCGGTCCTCCGTGAACATCAGCCCGTAATCCCCGCCTCCAGAAGCCTGTACGCTGAAAGAATGCACCCGGTCGCAGCCTTCAGCCCGCGCCCTCTTCGCATTGTCATGCCCGGAGGCAGTGGCCAGATAGGCCAGATGTTGGCCCGCTATTTTCAGGAGCGCGGCCACCATGTAACGGTGCTCACCAGGCTACCCTATGCCGCAACCTACCAGACCGTGCGCTGGGATGGAGAGACAATCGGTCCCTGGACCGAGTACCTCGAGGGCACCGACGTGTGCATCAATCTCGCCGGCCGCGGCGTCAACTGCCGCTATACTGAAACCAACCGCGCCACCATCCGCAATTCACGGATTCGCAGTACCCTCCTGCTTGGCGAGGTCATCGGCGGACTCGCCGATCCGCCTAAGGTCTGGCTCAACGCTTCCACAGCAACCGTCTATCGCCACGCGCTTGATCGTCCCATGGACGAAGCTACAGGGGAACTCGGCGGTCATGAGCGAATCGGTCAGCGACGGCGCGCGCCCGATACATGGAACTTCTCTGTTGGCGTAGCAAAGGACTGGGAAACAGCCTTCTTCGTCGCCGAAACGCCGCGCACGCGCAAAGTGGCCCTGCGCAGCGCCATCACCTTCAGCCCAGTGGCCGGCAATGCCTTCGCCATACTACTCAATCTGGTGCGGCTCGGCCTTGGAGGTACCCAGGGCAACGGCCGTCAGTTTGTGTCCTGGATTCACGAACTCGACTTCGCGCGTGCCGTTGCATTTCTCATCGCATGCGACGACATCGACGGCCCGGTCAATGTCGTTTCACCTGATCCGCTGACCAATCGAGAGTTCATGGCCATTCTGCGCGATGCTTGGGGCATACCCAACGGCCTTCCGGCGCCGGCCCCTCTCATTGAGCTGGCCGCGATCTTTCTGCGCACCGAGTCCGAACTTGTACTGAAGAGCCGCCGTGTCGTTCCCAGCCGGCTGCTCGATGCTGGCTTTAAGTTCGAATTCCCCACCTGGCCCGAAGCCGCACAGGACCTCGTCTACGGCTGGCGCCACCGCTACGATTGAAGTGTGCAGTTGCGCCTCGGCTAACCTTGTGCGACCATCCCAATCATGCTTCCCCGGGGTTGGGACAGGCGCACGATTGTCCTCCTTACCTTCGCGCTTCTGTTCGTCATCGCTCTAAATCTCTCCCAGGCACAGGTCTTAAACCTGGAACGGGATCGCGTCCAAATGGCCGAATTTCATGGCTTCTGGCGCTTCCACACCGGCGACGACCCGGACGGCCAGCTGGGTTGGGCGCAGCCTGACTTGGACGACTCGAACTGGAAACTGTTGCGTTCCGACCAGCACATTGGAGTGCAGGGGTATCCGGGGTATAGCGGTATGGCGTGGTACCGGTTTCGGGTACTGCTGCCGCCAAATCACCCGCCCCTAGCGCTTTTCATTCCCGGGATCGGGTACTGCGCAAGCTACCAAGTATTCGCCGGTGGGCGGTTGATCGGGCAATTCGGCGGATTGCCGCCGAACCAGAGAGTCTATTGGGCCAATTGCTCGCTCAGTCAGACCCCTGTCCTGGGGCAGACGATGCCCATCCCAGCCCGCATCGCGGACGGTAAAGGTTCACTGGTCATCGCGATCCGTGTCTGGCTTTGGCGTGACTGGGCGCCACTGTTCAGCCCGGTGTTTGAGGCCCCCAGCATTGGCGATGCCAGTCTCATGGACGGTCTCAGACAGCACAGGTCGAATTATGAGTTCTGGGCTCTCTCCGCCGGGAACGCCTTGCTGCTTGTCTATTTGCTGGCTGCGCTTTCTGGGCTCGGGCTCTTCCTGCTGCGCCGCGGCGAAAGTGAGTATCTGTGGTTTGCCGGGTTTGAGCTGTTTTCCGCGGCAAATTACGCCTTGAACGTTTATCCAGCGTTTCATCCAGTGTGGTTTCAGGGCTTTGAAGCGTTGGCAGGCCTGCTGCTGTTCCAGGGGGGAGTCTGCCTTTCGATGTTCTTCGTGACTCTTCTGAAGGAAAAACGGGGACGGCTTTTCTGGAGCATGATCGGCTCAGTACTCTTTGTTTCCTTTATGTTTGTCCCGGTGGTGATGCAATGGATGAACGCTGTGGTGTGGATCCCGGTGATCTATCTCGCGGCGATCCCGTTTATTGTGTGCCAGATTCTTCTCCTGTCCCTAGCCGCCCGGAGGGGGAACCTAGATGCTCGCTTGCTGCTCGGTCCGTTTAGCATGCAGTACGGAGTGACCCTCGTCGGCGGACTTCTTTTCGGACTTCAGCTCTTTGGATACGGAGGCTCTTTGATTGCATTCTGGGCCGGAAACTGGGACGAGCTCTTCACTTGGCCCTTTCCCATCTCGGTCCAGAACATCGCCGACTTCCTGTGCCAGATTTCGATTCTCGCCATCCTCGTGCTGCGCTTTGGCCGCACGCGCCGCGACGAAGAACGTTTCAGAACTGAACTGGAGGCGGCGCGTACCGTCCAGCAGGTGCTCATCCCCGAAGAGATCCCCGCCATCCCCGGCCTCGCGCTCGAATGCATCTACAAACCCGCCGGCCAGGTGGGTGGCGACTTCTTCCAGATTCTGCCGATCGCAAACCATGGCGCGCTCATCGTGATCGGCGATGTAAGCGGAAAAGGCATGCCCGCGGCGATGGCCGTGTCGCTGCTGGTGGGCACCGTCCGCACGCTCGCCCACTACACGCAGTGCCCCGCCGAAATTCTCGCCGCCATGAACCAGCGCATGCTGGCGCGGAGCAAGGACGGTTTCACCACCTGCATGGTGCTCCGTATCGATCGCGACGGTTCGGTTACCGTCTCCAACGCCGGCCACCTCGCTCCCTACGTCGGCGCACAGGAATTCCCCGTCGAGAGCGGTCTCCCTCTCGGACTCGCCGCGGAAGCTGTCTACACTGATTCCTCCTTCCACCTCGACTCAAACCAGGAATTGACCCTGCTCACGGATGGCGTGGCGGAGGCGCGCGCCAAGACCGGGGAACTCTTCGGCTTCGAGCGCACTGCCTCCATTTCCGTCCTCTCCGCCGAGCACATCGCCGCCACTGCGAAAGCCTTCGGCCAGCAGGATGACATCACAGTTCTGAAAATCCGCCGATTCCCGGTTCCCGAACCCGTCGGAGTTCCCCTGGCCGCCGTCCCCTCCACGTCCACCGCTTGATCATGGCTCACGTACCAGTTGGCGGACACAGACGTCTCGCCTCTAGCGGCTCTAGGACTATCCTCTGACCACTACTTTTTCGGCGTTATGTCTGTCACCGGCAGATCCCAGTGGGCGGCGAGAATCTCAAACCGGCGCTGCTCTTCCTGCTTGTATT
>DASXGD010000064.1:0-4627 GCA_036489245.1 Occallatibacter sp.
CGCCGCCCCGCCTTCGTATGTGTAGGATGAATTCGGAGGGTCGTCATGCCGGTCTTTTGTCACCGCTGTGGGTCCGGACTGCCCGCGAGCGCGCGCTTCTGCTCCAACTGCGGCACCGTGGTTACGGTAGCGCCGCCCAGCTTCGGAAGGCCACTGGTTCGTCCCCACCTTGGCCGGGTCATTGCTGGAGTTTGCGCCGGACTCGCGCAGGCGTATGGCTGGGATGTCGCGGTTGTCCGCATTGTCGCCGTGCTCGGTCTCATCTTCTCCGGGGGCATGGTTGGCGTTGCCTACCTGGCCTGCTGGATCGGGATTCCAGAAGAGCCCATCAACGTTCCCGGAACCTACCCTCCCAACGTATGAGCGGCACCTACCAGTCGGACGGCGCCCAACTGAGCTATCAGGACACCGGCACGGGTGCGCCGGTTGTCTTTCTTCATCCCACCCCCCTCGATCACGATTACTGGCGGCCGATGCTGGATGATCTCGCTGGATCGCCGGTGACCGATCCGCCCATGCGCGCCATTGTTCTCGACCTGCGCGGGCATGGCGCCTCGGAACTGGGCGGAGCATTGCCCGCAGGCGGATTTGCCCGGGTTCCCGAGGCTCCGGTCCTGTCCATGGCGCAGATGGCCGCCGACACGCTCGTTCTTCTCGACAAGCTCGAGGTGAGGGAAGCCGTGTTTGTCGGCTGCTCCATCGGAGGTTACGTGATGCTCGAGCTGTGGCGGCGGGCTCCCCAGAGGATGCGGGGATTGGCATTTGTCTGTTCCAAGCCGCAGGCCGATGCTGAGCCGGCACTCGTCAAACGCGCCGCCAACATCGCGCTCGCCCGCGAATCGGGGGTTGCGAAAATCTTTGACGGCATGGTCCAGTTGCTGCTGGGCGAAACCACCCGCCGCAACCGGCCCGGGATCGTTTCCGAGTGCCGCTCCCGCATGAGGCTCACCACCGAGGCCTTCATTGCGGTACAGGCAGGGCTGGCGGCGCGGCCTGATTCCATCGCCACGGTAGCCTCGATCGACAAGCCGGTGCTCGCCATCGCCGGCGGAGAAGACACGGCAGTGAATCCGGCGGACATGGAAGCCTTCCGCGCCACCCCGGGGGGATGCGATTATCACCTGCTCCCCGATGCCGGCCATTTCGCGGCGTATGAGCAGCCCCACGCGGTCGCGGCGCTGCTTTCGAAATGGTTGCGTAACCGCCACCCATAGGCCATTCTTGAAAGGGTGTTCCCCGCTGGCCATCTAAGGGTCATCGCCATACTCAGCTCACGGTTGAAATTCCGCATCTCCCCATCCTGTTCCTGACAAGGGGGACTTTCTGACGGCGCCGGTTCACGATTTAGCCCAGATCTTCATCGAGGTTGGCGCGGCGACCATCGGGCTTGCCATACTCGCGCGCATCGCAAGCCGCTTGAGCTTTTCCTCCATTCCCCTGTATCTGCTCGCCGGGCTCGCTTTCGGCAAAGGGGGAATCTCGCCGCTCAACATTTCCAAGGAGTTCATCGAGATCGGAGCCGAGATCGGCGTTCTGCTCCTGCTGTTCATGCTGGGACTCGAATACTCCGGCGGCCAGCTGAAACGGGATCTGCGCAGCGGACTTGGGGGCGGGGCGGTCGATTTCCTCCTCAATTTTCCGCCCGGCTTGGCTGCCGGGCTTCTGATGGGTTGGAGGCCGCTTCCCTCATTTCTTCTGGGTGGCGTCACGTACATCTCATCTTCCGGCATCATCGCCAAGGTCCTCTCCGAGCTCAATCGGGTCGGTTGCCCGGAGACTCCAACGGTTCTATCGATCCTGGTGATCGAAGACCTGGTGATGGCCATCTATCTCCCCCTGGTCGCGGTGCTGATCGTGGGCGGCGGCCTGGAAAGAATTCTGATCTCCGTTGCAATCGCCGTGGTCGCGGTCGTGGCGGTTTTATTCGCCGCCATACGCTATGGAGAGTGGTTCAGCGGCGTCCTCGCTCACCCATCGGACGAGATCATATTGCTCACGACATTCGGCTGCGTTCTGCTCGTAGCCGGCCTTGCGCAGAAGGTCCAGGTCTCCGCCGCCATTGGAGCGTTCCTGGTGGGGATCGCGGTGTCCGGGCCCATCGCCGAGCAGTCGCATCGCCTCCTGGCCCCGCTGCGCGATCTCTCGGCGGCCGTCTTCTTCTTCTTCTTCGGACTGGAAATTGATCCGCGCAGCCTGCCGCCTGTGTTGTTCGTCGCCCTGGCCCTGGCCGCCGTGACCGCCGCGGCCAAGATTCTCACCGGCTACCTATCGACGTGGCGCTCGGGCCTCACGCGGCGGCCAAGACTGCGTGCCGGATTCATGCTGGTGGCCCACGGCGAGTTCTCCATCGTGATTGCCGGACTGGGCGTCACGCTTGAGCCGCGCCTGGGTCCGCTTTCCGCCGCCTATGTTCTGATCATGGCCATTCTCGGACCGATCGCGGCGCGGCTTGTGCCCTGAGGCCTTCATCGCATTAAGACGCGGGCCGATGCTTTACGATCAGAAAAGTCTTCGTTGAATGGGAAGCGCATCTTGACTTCAGATCCCACGCCCTCGTCTCGTCCTTTTCGTTATCCGCATCCCGGCGCCGCGCTCGCCTGCGGCAAGGTTTCGATGGAGAGTCTGGCCCGTCAATTCGGTACGCCGCTCTATGTTTATTCGGCCGACCAGATCGTCGAGCGCCTGCGCATGTTTCAGGAAGCTCTTGCCGGGCGCGATCACCTCGTCTGCTACGCGGTCAAGGCGAACTCCGCGCTGGCCATTCTCAAACTCCTTGCCGATCGGGGCGCGGGCTTCGATATCGTGTCGGGTGGCGAACTGGAGCGGGTGCTGACAGCCGCACCCGAGGCTGTCGACCGCGTTGTGTTTTCGGGAGTGGGCAAGACCGCCGCGGAGATCGATCGCGCGCTGGTTGCGGGAATCCTTGAGTTCAACGTGGAGAGCGAAGCGGAGCTTGAGTTACTGGCCGCTCGCGCCAAAAAGGTGAAGCGCAAAACGCGGTTTGCGCTGCGGGTCAATCCGGATGTGTTCGCCGAGACCCATCCCTACATCTCCACCGGGCTGCGCGAGCACAAGTTCGGCATCGATATCCGTCGCGCGCTGGGTATCTATCGCAGCCTGGCAGGGAATCGCTGGCTGGAACCGCACGGAGTGAGCGTGCACATCGGATCCCAGATCCGCTCGGCCGATCCGTTTGGCGCCGCGCTGGAACGTCTCAACAAGCTGGTCCGGCAGCTGAGCCGCGAAGGCATCGAGTTGAAGGCGGTCGATGCCGGCGGCGGGCTGGGCATCGATTATCATGGCGGCAAATTCGACGCTGGCGCGCACGTCCGCGCCTATGCAGCGGCTCTGGGTGCGGCCCTCGAGGGTTTTCAAGGCCGGCTGCTGATCGAGCCTGGCCGCTTTCTGGTCGCGCAGGCGGGGGCGCTGGTCGCACGCGTTCTCCACGTCAAGCGGAATGGCCGCAAGACCTTCGTCATTACCGATGCCGCCATGAACGATCTGATTCGCCCCGCGCTCTACCAGGCGTACCACGAGATCGTCCCCGTCCGGCGCCGCCCCGGCCGTGCGCGGACCGTGGACGTAGTGGGGCCGGTCTGCGAAACCGGTGACTTCTTCGCCCGCGACCGCAAGCTTGCGCCGGTCGAGCCGGGCGACCTGGTGGCGCTGCTCGATGCCGGCGCTTACGGCATGGCCCAGAGTTCCAACTACAATACTCGCCCCCGGGCGGCCGAGGTGCTGGTGGAAGGGGCAAAGGCGCGCTTGATCCGCCGCCGCGAGACCGTGGCCGATCTGCTTGCGGTGGAGATGGTCTGACGCGCGCACCGTCTCAGTTCACCCTGCATTTGTGATACCTGAAACTCCTCCCGCCCGCAGCCCGTCCTGATAACGTATCTCCGGAGGAATTACTGATGTTTAGAGTTCAGGGAATTTGCGCCCTGGCAGCGGGACTTGTGTTCGGCCTTGCACACGTCGCTCAGGCCGACCCGTTGACTGTCAAGACCGAACAGGGCAAGGTCCACGGCAAGACCATCAATGACGGCAAGGTAAAAGCGTTTCTCGGATTGCCCTATGCGGCTCCGCCGGTGGGCGACCTGCGCTGGAAAGCGCCGCAGCCCGCGGCCAAATGGAAGGACGATCGCGACGCTACCAGGTACGGCGCGCACTGCGCCCAGGGGCGCGTCTTCGAGGACATGGTGTTCCAGGACACCGGCGCGAGCGAGGACTGTCTTTTCCTGAACGTCTACGCGCCCTCCGACGCGACCGACAAGAGCAAGCTCGCGGTCATGTTCTGGATCCACGGCGGGGGCTTTTCGGGAGGCGCCAGCAATGAGCCGCGCCACAACGGAGACTTTCTGCCCCTGAAGGGCGTTGTCCTGGTCACCATCAACTACCGGCTTGGCGTCCTTGGCTTTCTGGCCACCTCCGATCTCGCCAAGGAAGCCAACGGCGCAGCAGGGAACTATGGCCTGATGGATATGATTGCCGCGCTGCAGTGGGTCAAGGCCAACATCAAGGGGTTTGGCGGCGATCCTGGCAATGTAACCATCTTTGGCGAAAGCGCGGGCTCGTTTGCCGTAAGTACACTCATGGCATCGCCCATGGCGATTGGCCTGTTCCACAAGGC
>DASXGD010000085.1:0-5087 GCA_036489245.1 Occallatibacter sp.
CAAGCCGGGACGCTGCATTTCGACCCAGACGTGATGCGCCAGGACGAGGGCCGAGACAAGGTCGTCGTTGGCTCCGGTATCCTCGCCGGCCCCCAGCCAGCCGGTTTCGTCCTCGACGATCGCCTGCATCTGCTGGATCAGTCGGATCGATCTGATCTCGAGGCGGCGCAGCATCAGGCTGTCGCGCACCTCGCTGAATATCTGTCGTTTGTTGTCGGCGTTGGTTTTCCAGTTGATGATGTTGCCCACTCCGCTCATGGAGTCGGCGCGCTTGTACAGGAACCAGCGCACCTGTCCGATCATCGACAGGATCGGGTCGCTGTTTGGCTCCGCCTGCAGGATGCCGCGCTCGGCCAGCTGGCGCAGGTTGCGCACCTCGGGCAGCACCGCGGCTCCAATGCCGGTCACCTCCAGGTTGGCCATATGGTCGCGATAGGCGCCAGCGAGGTGGGCGAGCACCCAGGCCAGCTGATACGTCAGCGGCCTGTTTGATTGGAATTCGGCAACCTGCACGATGCGATCGGAGTAGCAGCGGAACACTTCGACGGCGTGATCGTTGGCTTCGCCGCCGCCGCCGCCGGATGGATCGATGCCGAGGGCGTAGATGGCCTTTTCCTCGGGCGGCTCCCAGACCCGCAGGTTCGCTTCCTCGGGATCCGACACCTGCTCGATTCGGCTCGCCAGAAACTGTTCGTCAAACGTGTATTTGTAGGCCTTCATCGGCGGTCCGGGATTGAGCGCCTCGGCGATCTCGAGCGTGCGGGCGGCCGGGAAGAAGCCGGACCCGGACGCGATGAAGCATTCCCGTTCGTGCCAGGGGAAATGCCGCATCATGTATTCCTCGGCGCGGAACTCGGACTCGCGCCGCCACCAAGCAATCTGCTCCGGCTTCACAACGTAGCCGTATTGTTGTTTGACGTATTTGGCCCGGTTGATCTCGTCCGTGGTCAGGTGTCCATCCCAGTAAATCTTGTAGTCAGGGTCTCTCTTGGGAATGGTGTAGGTGGGATTGGCCCAGAAGCCGATGAAGATGAACCGCATGTGGCGGTCCTCTTTGGCCTGCTGGCAAAAGTTGTAGTACCAGTTGAAGCCGTTGGCGATCGACTCCCACACGTAAAGTCTGTTTGGATTGAGTCGCGCCAACGATGCCTTGAGCGATTCCACACCGGCCAAGCTGCGCCATTGCGCACACTCGGTAGCGTGCATCATGTTCAACGCCCGGGAAGCACCAAGGTCAGGATTGCTCCCAGCAGCAAGTAGGTCAATAACACTGCGATTAGCAAAGGCCAGTCCGTTCCGGTTGTTTTGTACGAGCTTGTGGTCCGGCGATCGCCACTCTGGCGGAAGCGTTTCCAGCAGCGACGCAAAAATCCTGCGAAGGCGTTCGAGGTTGTCTGTTCTGTCGGCAATGATTGCTCCCTGCACGCCGGGATTGGCGAGTGCCCAAAAAAGTTCAATGACGGAGCAGACAGTCGTTGCCGCCATCTGCCGCGATTTCAGAATCACGAATTCATGGACGCCCTCTGACAGCCCCTTGGCGATGGCGTCGATGATCATGCGCTGCGACAGCCACGGCTCGACCCGTCCGCGGCCTGATTCCTTAGTGTCGATTTCTACTGATCCAAGCAGGTCGTAGATGCCCTGGCGGATGGTACTCACGGAGCCGGAACTCCGAGGTCGAAGAGGTCGTTGGTGTCGCCTGATGCGGGCGCCGGAGGTGTGTCGGGAAAGACCACCGGCCCGTAGTCACCGATGTCGGGCGCGGGCGTGTAGCCGCCGATGTCGGGAGCGGGCGTGTAGCCGCCCGCCGGTGCGGGCGCCGCCATCGGCTGTTGCATCGCCGACTGCATCGATGGCTGCGCTGCCTGCATCGCCGCCAGATTGGAAACCCACGAGCCTTGGTTCTGGGCGTATCCACCGGTGGAGATGTCGGAAAGACTGCTGTAGGACCCTCCGGTATTTTGTCCGGTATCTTGTCTTGGCGTTTGGGTGGTCCCGATACTAAACGGGTCATTCGACGCGACTTGCCGCCCCCCCTGATTGGGTGTGCGGACCGCGGGGGTGCCTCCTGTGAAAGTCGATGGGGGAGCGACCATCGCTCCGGGGTCGAACGCAATCTGCATATCCATCGGAGATAGATTGGTCGCCAAGCCCTCCTGGGTATCTTGGAACGGCGAAAGCCCAAGGTTTGGCGTTTGGTCCTTCGTTGGGGTCGGGTTAAGCAAGGCTGGATCAATCGAACCTTGATTATTCACAAAACGTCCGTCGGCTGTGACTGTCGCAGGCTTATTGAAACTTCCAGGCTGCAGGATTGGATCGCCGAAGGCCGTTGCCCCGTACGAGACAACGGGGTTGAACGCCGATGGAAAATTGCCACTCGCGTTGGGGTCAATCGGCTTGATCAGGGAATCTTGTTGTTGCCCAGCCGGAAACATTTTTGCAGCCAGGGTGGGGTCCATCGGATTCACCTGCTGCTGGGTAAGGTCCGGGGTCACCATCTGCGTCCCTGTCCATGGATCATATGGTGGAGTGCCGCTGTAGGCGGCGGGGTTATACATTCCCGGCGCTAAAGCTCCTGGGATGGTGTTGGTAGGAAACCCTGTGATGTCTTGGGTTTTGAATCCGGTAAGCGGCAACTCGCCGGCTTGTGCTGGTGTACTGAACGCACCGCCCAGGATGGACCGCATATAATCTCCGAACGACATGCCCTGGCCGCTCTGACCCTGCGCGGTCTGGGGAGCGGTCTGCTCGGCGCCACCGGTGTCGGCTCCAGGAAAGTTTCCGCCTTCAGTGGCGCTCGTGTCCTGTCGACCCCCATCCTGCACGCCGCCAGCGAATTCACGGCTTGGATCGTTGGCATTAGGATCGCCAGTCTGCTCCGCGCCTCCGGTATCGGCTCCAGGAAAGTTTCCGCCTTCGCTGGGGCTTGTGTCCTGTCGACCCCCATCCTGCACGCCGCCAGCGAATTCTCTGCTTGGATCGTTGGCATTAGGATCGCCAGTCTGCTCCGCGCCGCCAGTGTCGGCTCCAGGAAAGTTTCCGCCTTCGCTGGGGCTCGTATCCTGCCAGCCCTGGTCCTGCACGCCACCGCCGAATTCGTTGCTGGGATCGCTGGCATCAAAGCCGCTCGGACTCTGATTGCCGCCGGTTGGATCGCTCAGGTCTGTGCCAGGATCTTGCCCACCACCGTCGGCAGTGGAAGCAAAAGCATCGCGGCCACTGCCTTCGCTGGCGCGACGACCACCACCGTAGCTGATGCCGTAGTTGCCACCGTAGTTTCCGCTGACGCCGCTGTAGGTGTTGCCGCCATAGCTGCCGTAACTTCCGCCGTAGTGGCCGCTGTCGTAGCTGCCTCCACCGTAGCCGCCGCCGCCACCATAGCCGCCGTCGCCACCGTCGCCAGACATGAGCATCCACGACGGGTCGCGAAAGTTGAAAAGATCAAAGATGATCATGATCAGAACCCTTTCCCTAGCTTGTGGGAAATCCGTCGCCGTTGCGGAAAGGCCACTGGTTGGCGGTCAGCTTCGGCATCACCGGGCGCGTGTCCTGCACCTGGACGATCGAACGCTGGCCCGGCACCAGCAGCAGACCGGCGACCTGACGCAGCGTGTCGTCGATGCGGTTGAGGGCTGCGATCAGGTCGCGAATCGAATCCAAGGGATCAACGGGGGCCGGGTCAGCCATTTCCTGCACCTTCGCAACAACCCCAGGAACCCACGGGGACCCCCCGCAGGCTCCCTTGAATCATTCAGGTCAGGTGGCGCCGCCTTGGCTGGGCGCAGGATGTGGAGCTTCCGGTACTCCGACAACGATCCATCCGGTCGCTTCCGACCATGCCGAATGCCACGTAATAATCTCACTCTTCGGAGGTTCCTCGGTAGGGGGACCGATGTAAATCGGTGGTGTCGGGAACGGCTCATTGCCACCGCCCCAGATGCCTAGTGGGGGCTTTCCCCCTGGTCTTCCTGGCGGTCTGGGCCACACCGTCGGCGGGATCGGATGCTCGACATGCGGCGGCGGTCCGCCCGGGCTTATGGGATGGCTGGGGAACGGGCCGCCGGGCATCGGGCCTCCGCCGACCTCCAAGCCCGCGTACGTCAACACTCCAGTAATTTGGATCGGAATTGATGCCATTGTGTGCTCTCCAATGTTGCGGTGATGGCGTGGTTATGAGAAACTAAAAGGCGCGACGGCCAGATGTTGGCACATCCAGCCGCCACTTGACATAGCAGCCTTTCGAGGAGGTCGCGATGCCCGAATCAACATACACACCAAAAGCCGCCAACTGGAAAGACCTCACTGGCCAGAGGTTCGGCCGACTGATTGCGCTTGAGCCGGTTGGTAGCCATCACCCTAGTCCTAATAAACACAGCATCATATGGCGCTGCCGCTGCGATTGCGGCGCTGAAGTAAACGCGATCGGCGACTATTTGCGATGCGGCGATAAAACTTCTTGTGGATGCAAAGGACGCGAAGGACTGCACCGCCGTTCTCACGGCCACTCACGTTTCAGAAAGCGCACGCCGGAATACACCACATGGAAATCCATGCGCACGAGATGCACCGATCCAAATTGCAATAGGTACAAACATTACGGCGGCCGCGGCATCCGCATTTGCGAGCGATGGGCCGACAGCTTCGAGAACTTCCTCGCCGATATGGGGCCGCGACCTCCAGGCCGATATTCGATCGAGCGCGTCGATGTGAATGGCCATTATGAGCCCACCAACTGCATCTGGCTCCCGATGAGCGAGCAGTCGAAAAACCGTCGTCATCGTTGATCTTGAAATAAGGTGCGGACCATCTGGCAGGTCTCGCGCACCGAGTTGAACTTACCGTCCGTCGTGTGGAGCACGCATCTGGCGCTGTCGGTCACCAATTTGTTCTCGTGTACCGCCGCGCGCATGGTCGTCACGCTGTCGGCGCGGATGTAAATCTCCCGTCCGTCCGGGGTGTGCAGCAGCAGCAGTCCGAGTAATGCGCTTCTGGTTTTCAATGGCGCCGCTCGGATTTTAGCCGGTTGATCAGCTTCTCCACCCGATCCTGGCAGTAAAGCAGGTTGCCGCGCATGCGCAGCAGGAACT
>DASXGD010000210.1:0-5390 GCA_036489245.1 Occallatibacter sp.
GTTTGCGTTGTCGAGAGCCTGCTGGCTGACCACTCCTTCTTTCTGCATCTGCATGTTGCGATCGAGGGTGGTCTTGTACATGGGCAGGTCGGGAGCCGCGGCATTCACCTTGTCCTGCTCGATGTTGGCTTCGTAGGTTCCAACATTGGCCTGGGCAGCCACCAGTTGCGCCTTTTGCGCCTCTACTTGGGCCAGGATTTCCTGCTGATCGAGTTCGGCCAGGGGATCGCCCTTGCGGACCTTGTTGTTGATGTCCACGAACAGCTTCTCCACGATGCCCGAGGCTTTGGATTTGACCTCCACCTTGGTAATGGGCTGGATCTTGCCCGTAGCGACAACCGACCGCGCCACGTCACCTTTGGCGACCTTGGCGAGCTTGTTCGGGTCGATGGACGATCCGGAGACCATACGCGCGAGGGCCACTCCCCCGCCCACGATGACCACCACTACCGCTACAACGATCCAGATCCAAAAACGTTTACTTTTCTTTGACGCGGCCACCGAACACCTCCCGCGGCCCAGGTTCCAGCCGCAGCCCAGCAAAAAAGATCCAAAGAATCGATGAAAGAAGCCCAAATGTCAGACGGCGGGAGCATGCCGCTGTCAACCGGAAGGCGCGCGCGGCAGTTGTTTCGCCGGACCGCCGCTCTCTACCCATACGTAGACGCGCCGGGGTTGGTTCCGCGCTCGCCGCGTTCCAGCCGGGGTGGAATCCCCCAAACCCCGTCCTCCGCGATCACAAACGGTTGCAATGCTATGCTCACAGGCGAGATGCACGGTCTATTGCTGCTGCAATGCGTTGCGGTCGCCATGCTGATCCTGGCCAACGGATTCTTTGTGGCCGCGGAGTTCGCGCTGGTTTCCATGCGCGAAACGCGCATCGAGCAGATGCTGGCCGACCGGGTTCCCGGCTCCCGCGCCGTGCGCCTGTTGCAGCGCCAGCTCGACGACTTTCTTCCCGCTGTGCAGCTCGGCGTCACTCTGTGTTCGCTCGCCCTGGGCTGGATTGGCGAACCGCTGGTGGCCGGCATGCTCTTGAACTGGATGCGACTCCTGCCCCACACTCCCGCGCACGTTGCGGTGTTCGCCCATGTTGCCGCCATCGTGGCCGTGGCTCTCGGATTCTGCCTCATCACCTATCTCCATGTCGTGCTCGGCGAACTGGTGCCGAAATCGCTCGCCCTGCGCCGTGCTGATGCACTCGCGGTAGCGGTCGCCCCTCCCATGCTGCTGTTCATGGGCCTCGCCCGGCCGGCGGTGCGCCTGCTCAGCCGGTCGGCCTCCGTCGTCCTCCGCGGGTTCGACATCCCTATGACCGAGCGGGCCACCGTCCACTCGCCGGAAGAGCTCAAACTCATCGCCACGGCCGCCCGCCGCATGGGCCTCCTCCCCAAGTTTCAGGAGACGCTGGTTCACCGTGCCCTGGAACTGGACGACGTACCCGTCCGCGAAATCATGACCCCCCGTCAAAAGATCTTTTCGCTCCCTTCAAATATGCTCATTGAAGAGGCCAGTGCCCTGGTCATCGAGCAAATGCACTCCCGCGTGCCGGTCTATGACGAAACCCGCGGCCCCGAACACATCGTGGGCGTGGTCTACTCCAAGGACCTCGCGCGGCTCATGTTCTTTCGTCCCTCTGCGCAGCGCCGCCGGGCCGAAGAAGCCGAGCTGAAACGGCAGGGAGACCCAAAGTTTGTTCCCGCGGGCGCGGAGGAGGCGAAGGACCGTTCCGGAGCGGTCCGCTATCCGGCCACCGCCTTCGTTGAACTTCGTGTGAAGCAGGTCATGCGCGACGTACTGGTCGTGCCGGAGACTAAAACCGTGCTCGGCCTGATCCGCGACTTTCAGAAGAGGCGCCGCCAGATGGCGATCGTAGTGGATGAGTACGGATCGACCGCTGGCCTGGTCACCGCCGAAGATGCCATTGAACAGTTAACGGGAGAACTCGAGGACGAGTTCGATGATCCTGCCCGCCCCTTGATCAGCACCGCCACCGGCGTGCTCCTGCTCGATGGAGGCGTGAACCTCCGCGACCTGGAGACTCAGATGCAATGGAACCTGCCCCGCGAAGGAGGCGTGGAAACCCTGGCCGGATTCGTCCTCATGCGTCTCGGGCACATCCCCCGGCCCGGCGAATCGGTCGACTACCAGGATCGCCGCCTCACGGTTGAAGAGATGGAAGGCCGCCGCATCAGCAAGATCCGCGTCGAGCCGCTTCAAAACGAAGCCAGGGCCGGAGCATGAGATTGCTGAGCGATCCGCTCTCAAGCTATTGCAAGCTCAGTGAACCGGAAGGCGGATGGCTCATCACAGGTTGAAGATCGTGAATGGGTGTTCCTCGCCCCGCTCACGCAGCAGGTGCAAAGCCACATTGCAGATCCTGGTTCCGGTTGATGATTCGGCGGAGAAGGTTCCCTTGTGAGCGTGGCCGTGAAGAGCCAGGTTGGGCTTGTGCCGATCGAGCGCACGTTGCAGGCGCGAACTGCCCAGGAAAGGAAAAATCGGTTCCGGTTCACCGATCACCGTCTCCTTGATCGGCGCATAGTGGGTGATGGCGATCTTGATCGGCGTATGCAGCTGGGCCAGGCCGTAGTCGAGCTTGATGGCTTCACGTTCCGCGATTTCTACAAATGTCTTGATGCCGCCTTCCCCGAACGGCATCAATTCGTAGGGCGCGAAGCCGCCGCAGAAACCTTTGGTGCCCGCGAAACCGACGCCATCCATTTCATGGCATTGACCGTCGAGCAGATGCACGCCTGCCAGCCGCAACATGCCGCCCAGCTCGTCCTGGTTGCCGCTCTCGTGATCGTGGTTGCCCAGCACTGCGACGATCGGGACATGCACGTGTTCCAGGACCGCCAGGCAGGCGCGCATCTCTTCCGGCTTGCCATGGTTGGTGAAGTCTCCCGCGATCACCAGGACATCCGCAAGCTCGTTCACCACCGTGAACTGATGGACATTCTTCTCCTGATCCTCCACCTGAAGATGAATATCGGCCACCGCTGCGACTCTCATGAGTCCTGGCTCCCGCGTGAGTTCTCCGTCGCCAACAGCCCCGGATGGCGGGCGCAATACTCGCGGTAGAGATCGCGCTCGCCCCACTCCTCCACGTCGATTGAAAACATTCTGGGGTCGAGAAGCGAACCGCGAAAGGGGGCGTCTCTGTTGGGATATTTGATGCCATCCTTGAACCGGCCGCATAGCTCATCCCACACTTGATCGGGGATGATCCCGATTTTGGCGGGGTAGACATAGGCAAACAGCACCATGGACCAGAACAGCATTTCCCAGTGGTCGCCGGCGAGTTGCAGAAGCCGGGGCCAGTCCAGCGATCTGCCCCGGCAACGAAACAGGTGGACCACATCGGCGCCATCGAAGCGTTCCCGATACGCAACGAAGATCTTTGACGCGATCAGTTCTTCGGCGCCCAGCACCCGGCAGGGAATGCCGAGTACGATCTCGGGAACGGAACGCTCGATCCAGCTTTCATCCACCACCCGGCTGGCGTTGCCGATGCCGGTGATGAGATCGACGTAGTAGTCCCCACGCCTCGCCTTGGCAAGCCAGACCGGATCCTTGACATAGGTATCAAACCCCCGGTTCGCGAGGCACGTTAACGCATTCGGCATGTCTCCGGGAGTCAGAATCAGGTCCAGATCCTTGGTGCTTCTCCAGATTCCGGTGTGCGTGTGGACGGAAACGGCCCCTCCCACGGCGAAATTGATGTTGTGGCCCAGCAAGGCGTGGAGTGCATCCTCATAGCATTCCCGTGCCTCGGGAGGCCAATCGGGTTCGATTGAGGAGGTGACTGGGAGTTCCAGGTCTTCATTTCCCATGCACCCTTTGACGCGGACCAGGGGCCTTGCTGTCGCCCGGAGGGACGAGGATCGAAAGCAAAATAGTAGACCCGGGCGGGCACTTTCATTCACCACGGTTCCGCACGCGTTCGAGAGCATACCGCGGCATAAGATGCTCTGTGAGGGGTAGGATAGCGCTGACTGGTCGAATCATTCTCGGAATCGCTGCCGCTTTGGTCGCTCTTGGCGAACTGTACGATCTCTTTTTTCCAGGTCTCCCCAAAAACCTTGATGCTGTTTGCGGCGGGGATCAGCGGATTCGGCAACTCGTTCGCGAATTGCCGCGCGCACTGGGCAGAAGATGGACCCGCGTCATTACCGGTATCCGTTCTTCAACTGGTACTCTGCAGTATTGCGTGAGAGCAAGCAAGAGCAGTTAGTCCAAATCGGATAACCCCAAACTGCATTCATGATTTGCAAGGTGTTCCCCGGACGGCTTTCCTCGGTCCATGAAAACTACTTGGCTGTTCACAAAGCAGGGGAGGGAGCATGAGCGGCATTGCATGGGCAATCGACCACGGTGTTGAAACATTGGCTACCCCCGAATTCGCCTGGATGTACATGACCGACGTGACGAACTGGGACGACCCTCCCGCGCGCTTTCGGCTGAATGGACCATTCACAACCGGATCGATTGGGACCACCGAGATACCGGGGCAGGCTCTGCGGGAGTGGCGGCTGCGCGACGTCGGGCCACCGCACTCCTACACGATAGAGATTGCGCTCGAAGGAGCTGTAATAGTTTGCAAATGGCAGTTCGCCAAGCTTCCCGGCGGTCGAACTCGATTGCGGCAGACGATAACTCTGGAAGGCGAGAATACTGCGCCCTACAAGGAAGACGTAAAAGGAGCCTTCGCACCGGGCCTGGCGCCGGGAATGAACAGAATTGCGCGGGCCATCAATGCGGCCTATGTACAGAACCAGGCTTCATCGTGAACCGCGATTTGGCTCGCCTGCATTCGGGCTTGCTTGCTTACTGCCACTCTGAATTCGCTGGCGCGATCGAGCGCTCAGTCGCTTGAGGCTCGCCCCGGAATTCCGCCGCTCAACTCCACCAAAATCCGCTCGACAGCCTCGTCCACCGCCGTCCTGCACTTCTCCGACAACTCCATCGAAATCGACTGGTGCGGGTCGATGGTGATTGCATACAGAACGACGTCGCGGCTCCCGCCCTGCATGTAGAACGCATCGAGCAGGTCTTTGACTCCGATATCATGCGCCGTCAGCGTAGGCGGATAATCCCTTGAAAATTTCGGGGTCGTCCGCGTTACCGTGCCAATCGGATTCTCATCCGTCGTTGCGTCCACCAGGAATATGCGGTTCGCGCTCTGCAATGGCTCCAGCAGGATAAAGCCACCCGTGCCTCCATCGAGGCACTCCACATTTGGGGGGAGAACATGCTGGACCAGGGCTCGGACGACGTGGACTCCTATACCTTCGTCACCCATAATCACGTTGCCGAGCCCCAGTACCAGCGTTTTATGATTGCTGTTTCTATTTATCACTCTTCTCCCGCTCGAACTTCCATCCGCC
>DASXGD010000227.1:0-5673 GCA_036489245.1 Occallatibacter sp.
GGCACACAATGGCCGCGGAAGTGCCAGCCCAATAGGCATTGTCGAGCTGAAGCCAGAACGCGACATAGAGAGCGAGGCACACCGAGGCCCACAGCCGTAACCCGAACAGCAACGGCGGCCCCACTACACTTGCCGCATTCACCAGAGCGGCTCGCCTCCGGGCGGGCAACGCGTGAGTCATGACCATTCCGTCCAGGGACTTTGCCAGCCCGGTGGGCGTGTCATCACACCACGCCGAAGTACCCGAGCACGAGGGTCAGGAACAGCGGCAACGGCGCGTTGACTATCGCCACTACCATCTCCGGCCACAGGTTTGCTCTCCGCTGACATTCGTCAGGTTCGTCGCCAATCTCGTTTGCTACGGTGAGTCTCATTTGCGCACATTTCCTTCCGGCTGCCGAACATCGCCGACAAAGCGAAAAAGGGGGGCGAGTCGCTAGAGCTGTCGCAGCACCTTGTCGATGTCGGCCGAGCTGATCTCCAAGTCATTCTGAAAGTTAGCGACAACGGCACGCATGAAGGTTGGCGCCAGCCGCGCGGCCTTTGCGGTGTCGCCGAGATGATCAACGAGGATCGCATAGGCCAGTTGCGATGGCGCGTGCCCCTCGTAGCTCCACTCGAAGCCGTTACGCGAGTTGCGTTTCTTATTCTCGTACGTATCGAGCGGTTCGCCGTCGACAGTGACCACGATGCCGTCGATCGTGCGGTCGCCGGCGTAAACCTTATTCATGGCTGAACTCCTTCGCCATGGTGGCTGGCGTGCGGCCGTCCGCACGGTTGCGCATCACGTCGCTGAAGAGCCAGAGGCTGACGATCGTGAAAGGACCAAGGAACGTTACGGCCAATCGCGGGCCGCCGAGGCCGAGCTGGTTCATGTAGAGCCAACTCCCGATAGCGGCCAGGGCGACCGCCGCCGACAGCCCGAACTTGAACAGAAATTGCATCTAATTTCTCCGAGAAGGCTGTTTTTACGGACGCAAGACCATGCCTACCTGTAGCCCGAGTGAAGCGCCGAAGACCACGAGCAGGATCATGAGACCAGCCATTCTGTCGCGCAGGCGGTGCGGCCAAATGTTGAACAGAGTCGGCGCGAACAGTAGGGCGAGGCCCGCCAGTATGATGAGACTGGTCCAGCGCAGATGCGCGATGCCATAGGCGATGCTGCTGCCCGCAACGGCAAGCAAAAGCAGTACGTCCACCGCGATGAGCGCCACAGCAAGAGATAGACGCCTCAGGTCGGGCCGCGTTGCGAGCGGAAACACGCCCGCGAGCACGTAGAACCCGACACTCGTCACCAAGGCGAAGATCGCGAACCATAGCAGGGCCGGCACATCCGGCTCGATCATCACCATGCTGGTATCCTCCCTCACTCTACCGGCTGAATTCGACTTGGTGCCGGTGGGTCTGGCGCGCGCGCGGTCTTGCGCAGGTCGGTTCTGACGTAGCGGGCATCGTCGCCGTTCAAGAGCGTGCCCAGCAGGCCACGGTCGAGGTCCGAGGTACTGAACAGCCAGTCCATGATCGGGAAAGTCAGGTTCATGTTATAGTCCATCATGAGCGACTGGTCATGATGCGCCGTGTGATGCCGGCGATTGCTGTTGATGAATGGCATGTTGCGGACGAGCCAGTTCTCTTCGACATGGCAGCAGAAGTGCATGAACTCGTAGAGCATGTACAAGCTCGTCGTCGTGGCGATGAAGAGCCAGCCGACGTTCGGCGTAAGAAGGTTGCCCAGGACGATGGCAGCGGGAATCGACATGAGCGTGAAGGTTGCAAGCGCGTAGGGTGGGAAAAATGTGACCCGGTAATCCCTATGATCGGCGAAGCGCATCTCGCGGCCGGTAAAGAACTGGTGATGCTGCAGCGTGTGCCGGTTGTAGACCGCGCGGAAGATTGGATTCTTCCATGGGCGGTGCATGACGTAGCGGTGCAGCCACCACTCGAAGAAGTTGCAGAATATGAAGGTCACCGGAACCGCGACGAGTTCCGCCCAGCTTAGGTTCCTGATGTTGGAAATATAGATGTACAGCGCGGTCAGCCCGATCGTGTAGATGATCGCGATGTGCAGAAAGCCATTGTACCAGCCTGCAACTCGATGGCGATAGTTTGCCCGGTAGGCCCGCTGGCGCTCGCTCATGTTCGTGACCGCGAGCTCCTTCGTGGATGAAAGTTCCATCACACTCTCCCGTGCGTTCCTCTCATATACAGCTAATATCTCAGTTGTCAACACCAGGGAAGCCGATAGGCGGCCAACGACAGCTCAGCTGGAGATGGGCTTCCGCGATCGGCCCTTCGTCTCGAGTAAACCCGCTTGCGCCCGTGATCACGAAAGACTCAGCGCTCCGGATGAAAACGCGGCAGTGCTCTGGCTGGAAGTCGGCCTCAGTGACGTCTGCTCTTAGCTGCAGTGGAACGGCTGTTTACTGACCAACAGCCAAAGAGGTGACTCGAGGTGCGACGCATCAAGTCGGCGATCGGGCCGGGCGATCACCCCATTGTCCGACGCGTGAACTCTTGTATGTGTCCGATGAGCTCGTCTGACGAAGCCACTGCTCGCTCTTCATCCCGGTCCCCAATCGACCGGGCCACAGCGGCGTGTAAATGCGCGGTCCGCGGCAAGTCTGCCGCGTGTTGGTAATGGGCATACCAGAATCGCCGTGACAGCCCGTTCAGCATTCCCAGAGTTGCCGCGCCGAATTCATTCCCGGCCGCATCCAAGAGCAACAGATTGAATTCGCGATCGGAGCGCATGAAGGCTAGGTCGTCGGCGCGCGTGCCCGCCTGGTCCATAGCAGCGGCGATCTCGTGGAAACGCTTGAGCTGCGGCCTCGACGCACGTCGTGCAGCCCCTCGTACCATCAGCCGCTCCAGTTCCCGCCGTACTTCCAACAACCGAAGCTGAGCGGCCACATCGATTTCCGACACCACCACACCGCGGCGCGGCATGATGACGACCAGTCCTTCTCGTGCGAGACGCTGCAGGGCCTCGCGGATCGGCGTGCGGCCGACCCTAAACCGCTCGCTGAGCAGGGCTTCGGAAACCATGGCGCCGGGAGGGATACGAAGGGTTGTGATTTCCTCTTCAAGCTCCTGGTAAGCTTGATCAGTCAGCGTCTGAGCCAGTCCCCATTCCGAGGGGTTGTCGGCCGCCTGGCCGGCGTTGCGGCGCTTGTTCCCCCGGCCGGCCTTTGTTGCCCCGGCTTTGCTGCGTTTGCGAGTTGTAGCCGACATATCAGCCACATACCACAAAAGAACGCCACCTGCATCTACCGGGATCCCACCTCGAGTCCGTTGTGAGCAGAAGACGCGAAAATCCTCGGAACGTCACGAATGGGGATGGCGCAGGCGAAGCCACGCCATTTGGTCGACTTGAAAACTATTCCGCTGCCCTATATGACATATGTCTGATATGCCAGATACCTCAATGAATGGTCGGCACTCTGCGATAGGAGGGGTGGTCACTGGCACGTCCGGCGCTTTGAATTGAGTTGCCACGGGCGTTACTTGCCATTCGACAACGGACCAACCCTGAGAGGAGGGGCGGTGGTGAAAGCAGATCCACCTAACTACAAGTCACGCGGCCCCGGAACGGTCTCGGTGAGTACTAAGCGGTCACCGAGCTGATGTGCGAAGCGACCAAATCCGATGGCCAGCGCCGCGAATGGCTCTAGCGTTTCAAGCCTACATCTGGACCAGGTACTGTTGATCGCTGTGCGGAGATTCCTCAGAAAAACATGCACCCCGTGAAGGACTAAGTATCATGAGAGATCTCGTGGAAACGGGTTCTCGATGCGCGTGGCGACCTCGACCGGTTTTGTGGTTGAGGAAATCGCTTCCCAGGCGACGCGATCTGGAGAGCGCGCCAGATCGCGGATCTGGTCAAGCGGTCACGATTGGGCGGATCCTGTTTGAAAATTCATACGTCTCGCGCGCCTATAACGGGAGGGGCAGATGGCCAGGATGAAAGCAGCCGAGGCGGCGGTTCTTGTGCTAGAGCGCGAGGGCGTTTCCGTCGCCTTTGGCGTGCCGGGAGCAGCGATCAATCCGTTTTATGCTGCGATGCAAAAGCGCGGCTCGATCCGCCATATCCTGGCACGTCATGTCGAAGCCGCCTCGCACATGGCTGACGGTTACTCTCGCGCCAAGGCGGGGAATATTGGCGTCTGCATCGGCACTTCGGGGCCCGCGGGCACCGACATGATCACCGGGCTTTACGCGGCTGCCGCTGACTCGATCCCGATCCTATGCATCACCGGCCAAGCGCCGCGGGCAAAGCTTTACAAGGAAGACTTTCAGGCCGTCGATATCGAGTCGATCGCCAAGCCCGTGGCGAAGTGGGCAGTAACAGTGCGCGAACCAGCCCTGGCGCCGCGCGTGTTCCAGAAGGCCTTCCACCTCATGCGCTCAGGCCGCCCCGGGCCGGTGCTGATCGACCTTCCGATAGACGTGCAGATGGCAGATGTCGAATTCGATATCGACACCTACGAGCCGCTCTCTGTTTATAAGCCGCAGGCCACACGCAAGCAGGCCGAGCGGGCGCTGGAGATGCTCAACACCCTCAACCGGCCGCTGATCGTCGCAGGCGGCGGCGTTATTAATGCTGATGCAAGCGACTTGCTTGTGGAATTTGCGGAGCTCACCGGTATTCCGGTGATTCCGACCCTGATGGGCTGGGGCGTCATCCCCGATGACCACGATCTGATGGTGGGCATGGTGGGTCTCCAAACCAGCCATCGCTACGCCAACGCCATTTTCCTTCACTCCGACTTCGTGCTTGGCATCGGCAACCGCTGGGCCAACCGGCATACCGGTTCAATCGAGGTTTATACGAAGGGCCGTACCTTTGTGCACGTTGATATCGAGCCAACCCAGATCGGCCGCGTGTTCGAGCCGGATTTCGGCATTGTTTCGGACGCTGGTGCGGCGCTGAAGCTATTTATCGAAGTTGCGCGCGAAATGAAGATGGCGGGCATCCTCAAGGATCGCAGCGCCTGGGCAGCCGATTGCCTACATCGCAAAAAGAGCATGCTGAGGCGCACCCATTTCGATCAGGTACCGCTCAAGCCGCAACGTGTGTATGAGGAAATGAACGAGATCCTGGATCGCGACACCTGCTACGTCACCACGATTGGCCTGTCCCAGATTGCCGGCGCTCAGTTCCTGCATGTCTATAACCCACGCCACTGGATCAACTGCGGCCAGGCCGGACCACTCGGCTGGACGCTACCGGCCGCGTTGGGCGTCCGCGCCGCCGACCCAGAGAAGAAAATCGTGGCGCTTTCGGGCGACTACGACTTCCAATTTCTAATCGAGGAGTTGGCGGTCGGCGCGCATTACAAGCTGCCATATCTACATGTCGTGGTGAATAACTCCTATTTGGGACTTATCCGGCAGTCGCAGCGTGGCTTCGAGATGGACTTTGAGGTCAGCCTCGCGTTCGAAAACATCAATGCCAAGGCAGATAGCGACGCCGTGCCGGGCTACGGCGTCGATCATGTAGCGGTTGCCGAGGGGCTTGGCTGCAAGGCGATCAGGGTAAAGACGCCCAACGAGTTCAAGGAAGCCTTCAACCACGCGCACCAGCTTATGGAGGTTTACCAGGTGCCTGTTGTGCTCGAATTCATCTTGGAGCGTGTCACTAACATCTCGATGGGCACCGAGATCAACAGCGTC
>DASXGD010000257.1:0-11581 GCA_036489245.1 Occallatibacter sp.
GCGATGGCGCCCTTCATGCCGTTGGGACCGGGCGTGAGCACCAGGTCGGCGCCCAATGCTTTCAGGAGCACGCGGCGTTCGGTGCTCATGGTCTCGGGCATCGTGAGGATGATTTTGTAGCCCTTGACGGCGGCCACAAAGGCCAGCGCGATGCCGGTGTTGCCGCTGGTGGGTTCAATGAGGACCGTTTGGCCGGGCTTGATCTTGCCCGATTTTTCGGCATCGTCGATCATGGCCAGGCCGATGCGGTCCTTGACGCTGGCAAGGGGGTTATGGCTTTCGAGCTTGGCTACAACCGTTGCAGGCAGACCCGCGGCTACACGGTTGAGCCGCACCAGGGGGGTTCGTCCAATCAGTTCAGTCACATTCGCGGCAATACGCGCCATGATAAGTCTCCTCGTTCGGGGAAGCTTCCCGAGACATGCTTTGGATTAGTTGGAAGTAAGTGGTGGAGCTGTCAGGTCGGAAAGGTTCGCGCGCGAATCGGGCGCACGCCGGGCATCGGAGCTCGCACCAGAGCGGTGTTAGCAACATCGACGCATAAAAACAGCCTAGACCCACAGGCCGGAATGTGGCAAGCCTGAATGCCAGGAAAGACTTGCGCTCATGCGCCGCGTTCGAGCTCGAGCACTTCGACCAGGCCTGGGAAACGGAAGGTGACGCCCCGTGCCCAGGCCGCCCGCTCGTACACGCCTGCGTCTTTGCCGGTGATCACGGAACGCACGCGGTACTTGCCTTCGGGAATGAGCGGCAACTGCACGCCGGCCTCGGCGGAGGCCGACTTGTTGCGGAACAGCGCAATCATACCGTCGCCGCTCCGCGCCAGCCGCGCAAACCCATCCCATGCCGCCGGCGTCGTCTGCCGCCAGCTTCCCAGGGGAAAGAAGCTCTCGCTGAGCTTCACGCGGCGGCGCAGCTGCCTGAACCACGCAATCTTTTCGTGATACCACTGCCGGTCTGCCGTGCTGAGCTTGCGCAGATCGCCCAATAACAGGGGGGCCGAACCGATCGCGGTCGCAAAGCTCTCCTCGATGGTAGGCAAATCGGCATGCAGGTTGCCGATGAGCATCGCCTCCGCCGGCATCGTTGCGACCCGCCCGTACAGCAACTGGCGCGCCTGGCGCGGTCCCGCCGAGTCCGGCTGGCGGTCTTCGACATTGCTCATCCAGTCCAGGTCGCCCGCGGCCAACAGGCCCGCATCGATGATGTGTTTCTGTCCCCACAGCTCGAAAGTGAGATCGAGCAACACATCGGGATGCTTGCGGTAGACCCTCGCTGTCGCTTCGGCGATGCCCTCATAGATGCGGCCCAGCGACTCCGCCCAGGTGGCATGATCGTGACCCTTGGCCCAGCAACCCGGCGCTTCTCCATAGGCATTGAAGATGGTGGTGATGTCGAGCTTCACATAGGCCAGCCGGAACCGCTCGATCGCATCGATGATCCTGTCCGCCGCGGCCTCGCGGTAAGGCGAAGCCATGCACATGACGGCCTTCTGGCCTCCCATGGTTCCGGTGAACTTGGTCTTGCCTTCGATATCCTGCGATGCCCACCCGGGATGCTTGCGATACTCCCCGGTCGTTGTTCCGATCGCCGCGATGGGCATCCACAGCCCCAGCCGCATGCCCTTTTGCTCAACGGCCTTCAGAATGGGATCGAGGCCGCCCGGAAAGGAAGTGAGATTGACCGTGTTCTCGCCGTACTCCTGTTGCCATCCATCGTCGATGGTGAAGATGTCCATTCCCATCGCGCCGGCCGCGTCGATCAGCTCCAATGCGATGGCTTGGTTGATGCCGCGCTCAAAGGGCTCCCAGGTGTTGTAGATCCATGGCGGCCCCTGGCGATCGACGCGCCGCTCCAGCACCTTGGCCGCGTAGCCCGGCAGGCTCCATTGCGGATCGTTGAATCCGTCGCCCTCGCGAAACGGAACCAGGGACGCGTCGGCAGTCGCGAATTCTTCTCCAGCGCCGATTCTTCGCTCGAATGGCATGAGGTCGGTGTCGTACATGACGCTGAGGCGCACGCTATCGGGCGTGTCCCACCCCGCTACCTCGGTGCGCTTCATGTACCCCGGGACTTCGCTCACGATGGCCATCCCGTCGCCGGTCGTGGCGTTTTTCACGAGCAAACCTGCATCCTCCGACCGGCCGGTGTAGAAGATCTCCCGCGGCACCGTTCCATACTGCGTCAGCAGCGTCATCTCGTTCGCCGGTCCGATCGCCAATTCCAGCGTCTCCACATTCAAATGCGTGATGAGAAGCGGTGATCCGCCAGTGTTGCGCAGCACGAGGTGCTTGCGAAGCGCGGGATGGCCGTCGTACATGCGATACACCGCGGCAACCTCGAGAGGAAGCTTGCGGCTCCGAAGCCGCACTGTGAGCGACTTTCCACCGGCAATCGCATCGGTGCGCGCGTCCACGAGCTCAAACTGCGAGTCATTGGCGGCGCAGGGCTGGCCATCCAAGTGAAACGAAAACTCCGCCGGGCCGCGGGGGCCGCCAACGTACTCGCGCCTGGTGGCCAGAAGAGTCAGCCGGCTGGTGTACAAGCCTCGTTCCGGCTCAAACGCAACCACGCGCCGCACGAGGTCGTTTTCCAGAGTCCAGCTCTGAGGGGACTCGCCGGCCGCGAGCGAAACCGGCATCCACGGCCCGCACAGGCTGGTTGTGACTACAAACGCACCGCTCTTGAGGACACGCCTTCGCGTCAGATGCCTATATGCCGTCATCTTTCTGCTCTCCCGGATGTGGCGGTTTCAGGTCGGGAGAATCGTACCATGCGGCTTGTCTCAGCGGGCCTGGTCTCGGCGGGCCTGGTCTCAGCCGGTGTTGCGGAGGCCTGCGGCGATGCCGCTGATGGTGGCGGCTATGGCGCGGTTCACCTCGGGGGTGTCTTCGCCGGCGCGCTTGCGGCGCAGCATGTCGACCTGGATCAGGTGCATGGGATCGACATAGGGATTGCGCAGCTTGATGGAGCGGGCAAGGACCGGGTTGTCCTGGAGAAGCTCAGCCTGGTTGGTGACCGCGAGTACGGCGCGCACCGTGCGGTGGAACTCGGCTTCGAAAAGATCGTAGACTCGTTCGCGCAGGGCGGCATCTTCGACCAGTGCGGAATAGAGGCGCGCGGTGGCCAGATCGACCTTGCCCAGGGCCAACTCGACGTTGCGCAACAGGTCGATGAAGAGCGGAAACTCGTGGGCCATGCCGCGCACAAGTTCGAGCGCGCCGGGGCGATCGAGCATGGTTTCGAGGGCATAGCCGACGCCAAACCAGGCGGGCACGAGCAGGCGAGACTGCGTCCATCCGAACACCCATGGGATGGCGCGCAGATCGGCCAGTTGCCGCGATGCGCTGCGACGCGCGGGACGCGATCCGATCTTGGCCTGTTCCAGTTCGCCAACCGGCGTGGACTGCTCGAAATACGTAACCACTCCGGGATCATTTTGAATGTGCTTGCGGTAGAACTGGTACGAGACGAGGGAGAGCTCGTCGAGCGCCGATTCCCATTCCGGCTTGAGCACGCCCGTGAAGTGGCCCTTGGGATCGCGGGCATTGGGACGGGCCAGGGCATCCACGGCGGCGGCGATCATGAGTTCAAGATTGCGCTCAGCCAGGACTTCGTCAGCGTATTTGAAGTTGAGCACTTCGCCCTGCTCGGTGATGCGCAGCTGGCCATCGAAGGCGTCCATGGGCTGGGCGAAGATGGCGCGGTGCGTGGGCCCGCCGCCGCGGCCCACGGTGCCGCCGCGCCCGTGAAACAGGCGCAACTTGACACCGCACTCCCGGGCGACAACATGCAGATCGCGATGGGCGCGGAAGATTTCCCATGTGCTGGTCAGCATCCCGCCATCCTTGTTCGAGTCGGAGTAGCCGAGCATGACTTCCTGCCAGTTGTCCCAGGTGGCGAGCAGCTTGCGGTAGTCTTCGCGGGACCACAGCTCGCGGCAGATGACGGGGGCCTGGCGCAGGTCGTCGATGGACTCGAAGAGGGGCACGGGCATGAGGCCGGGGTCGCTTCCCAGGCCAGAGTCACCACCCGATCCGGCGCCTTCAACCCTTATGCCTCCCAGGCGCGCAAGGCGAACGACGGCGAGAACGTCGTCGACCGAGGACGCGCCGCTGATGACGTAGTGGCGAACGGCTTCAGGCGCGCAGCCGTTCTTGATTTCGGCGACCACGCGCACGGTCTCAAGCACGCTCGCGGTTTCATCCGACAGGCTGCCGGGAAGCGTGGCGGCGCTGGAGTCGGCAATGGCTTCTTTCAACGCCTGGGCATGAACGCGCGCGTGCTGGCGAATATCGAGGGTGTGGAGATGAAGGCCGAAGGTGCGCACCTGCAGGAGCAGCGGGTCGACCAGCGTGCGCGCGATGCGCAGGCCCCGATTCGCGGCCAGCGAAGCGCGAAGGGCCTCGAGGTCGCTGATGAAATCGACCACCGAGCTGTAGGGGGGAAGCGCCTGGGTGACCTTGTCCTGGTCCTGGGCCAGGGTGTAGGGCATGACCGGGAGTTGCGCGCTCCACTGCCCGGGCTGGGCCGGATTGGTTGGATGCAGTGTGCGCTGAATGCGCGCCTTCACGCAGATCACGAAGCGGCGATAGTACTCGAATTCGTATTGTTCGCCGAAGACCTGGGCTTCGGGCGTGTGGATCTGGGCAACATAGGCTTCGAGGCGGGAGAGGAGCTCTTCGCTTACCGGGATCTGACGGCCGCTGGTGGTGAGCAGGTCGATGATTTCTTCGAGTTGGCGCTGGTAGTAGAGCAGCAAATGACCGCGCGCGAGTTGAATGGCATCGCGCGTGACCTGAGGGGTGACGAAGGGGTTGCCATCGCGATCGCCTCCGATCCACGAGCCGAAGCGCAGCATCTGGGGCAACTCGTGGGGTTCGATGTCGAGGTCGTAGGCGGTGCGCAATGCTTCGGAGATTTCGCGGTAGAGGCCGGGAAGCGTGGCGAAGATGGAGACGTCATAGTAATCGAGCCCCATCTTGATTTCGTCGTACACGGTGGGACGATGGGAGCGGACTTCGTCGGTCTGCCAGAGGCTGGTGATCTCGGCCTGCACCTGTTCTTCGAGGCGCGCCAGGTCTTGCAGGGGGATGGGAATGCGGTCGAGTTCAGCCAGAAACTCTCCCAGTCGGCGGCGCTTGAACATCACCGACCGGCGCGCCACCTCGGTGGGATGTGCGGTAAATACGGGAACGATGAGCACGCGCTTGAGCCAGCCCAGGGCCTCGTCGGCGGAGATGCCGACGCGCCGCATTTCGCACAACGTGCCGACGAGCGAACCGCGCTGCCGGCCCGCGTCGCCGCTCAACTGGAGGGCAAGACGCCGCCGCTTTCGGTGGTTGGTCTCGGCGAGGTTGATGAGCTCGAAATAGAACGCGAAAGCGCGGGTGAGCAGGATGGCGCGATCGACGGGCAGCGAATGGACCAGCTCGAGAGCGGTGGCGGCCTGGCGGGCAGCCTCTTCTTCGTTGCCGCGGGCTTCGGCGTCGCGGCGGCGAATGGTTCCCTGGCGCAATGCTTCGACGTGGGCAAAGAGGTCGTCCCCGGCTTGTTCGCGCAGCACTTCGCCGAGCAGCATGCCGAGGGAGCGCACATCGCGGCGCAGCGGAGCTTCTTTGAGATCGCCGGATTGAGCTTCGAGTTCGGCCAGCCGCTGCGACCAGCTTTCGGGGTTCCAGAGGAGCGCCATTTGTTTTGATTATGCACGACGGGGTTGGAACTCCCGCGGCGGCTTCGGGCGGCGGAATGCGCATCCAAGAGCGGAGAGGAAATGAATTGCCAATGGGGTCTCAACAAATCACGCGCCGAGAACTGATGAAACTGGGAGCCGCGGCTGGAGCGGCGGGAATGATGGGGGGATGGCTCTCCGGATGCGGGGGGACACATTCCATTCTGCCGTCCGGGGGCGGAACGAGCACCTGTGCCAAGCTCACGGACATCGATCACGTGGTGATCCTGATGCAGGAGAACCGGTCGTTCGACCACTATTTCGGCAGCTATCGCGGAGTGCGCGGGTTTTCAGATATGAGCGCGGCGTTTCAGCAGCCTTATCCGGGCAACACGTCGGCCTCGCCGGCAGGGGTGCTGTTGCCCTTTCACCTGGACACGACCAAGCTCGACGCTGCGTGTACGCACGACATTTCGCACGACTGGGTTCCCCAACATCAAAGCTGGAACAACGGGGCCATGGACGGCTTTGTGACTTCGCGTCTGGCCATCAATGCCAACGATGCAGTGCTGGCAATGGGCTACTACACGCGTGCCGACCTGCCCTATTACTACGCGGTGGCGGACGCGTTTACTCTGTGCGACAACTATTTCTGCCCGGTGATGGGGCCGACGGACCCCAACCGGCTCTACTCCATGGCGGCGTCGATCGATCCGGGCGGATTGAATGGCGGGCCGTTGCTGCAGACGCTGGTTGCGCAACGGTCGTCGTTCTTCGGCAAGCTCACCTACACCACCATGCCCGAACAGTTGCAGACCCGCGGCATTTCGTGGAAGATCTACGGGTCGCCGGATCAGAACATCCTCAATGGCTTGTTTTCCGACAACGTTCTTTCGTATTTCAAGAACTTCCAGGACCCCTCGTCCCCACTCAGCCAGAATGCATTCGGGCCGCAGTTTCCGACTGACTTTGTAGCCGACGCAGTGGCGGGCAACCTGCCGCAGGTTTCGTGGATCATCGCCTCGGTGATTGACTCCGATCATCCTCCGGCGCCGTCGCTGTTTGGGGAGAATACTTTGTCGGCGATCATCACGGCGCTGACCGCTAATCCGGCAGCGTGGGCCAAGACGGCCATGTTCGTGACCTACGACGAGAACGGCGGCTTTTTCGATCACGTTGCGCCGGTGACCGCGCCGGCAGGCACTCCGGGTGAATACGTGACCGTGGCCGCGGTTCCGGACCCGACGGTGGCGGGAAATCCGCCCATCGGCGGCCCGATCGGGCTGGGATTTCGCGTGCCGACGATGGTGATTTCGCCGTTCAGCCGGGGCGGATTCGTATCCTCCGACCTGTTCGATCACACCTCGATTCTGCGTTTTCTCGAGACGCGATTCGGCGCCGAGGTGCCGAACCTGAGCGCGTGGCGGCGGCAGACGGTGGGAGACATGACGACCGCATTCAACTTCAGCAAACCCGACATGTCGATTCCGTCGTTGCCCTCAACGGTGGCGGCTATTGGAACGGCCATTACCCAGTGCGAGGCGAACCTGCTGGGGTTCACGCCTTATCCGCTGCCCACGACGCAGATGATGCCAACGCAGGAAACCGGTTCGGCATCGAAGCCGAGCGGGGCGTGCTGAGGGCGCAGGCTCCGATCGGAGAGAAATTTCTATTCGCAAGGCATCGGGCGCCCTCAGGATTTCTCCTGCATAATGGAGGCAATCGCGCGGCGGCGGCTCTCAAGGCCTGGCCAAAATCCGGATTGTGATGGGAACGTTGATGGAAGATCCAAACCAACCGATTGAGGGTGCGTTTCTGCAGGCTTTGGAATCGGGGCCGGTGAAGAACCTCGTCAACCCGGTCACCAAGCATCTTGGCGAAACCCTGGGTTACATCGGCGACATCGTCAGGTTCTACTCGCACATGAATCTCGCCAAAATCTTCACGAAATGGGCGGAGGCCGAGCGCGGCGGCAAGAGTCTCGAAGAGGAAGAATTCAAGCGCGTGATGCCGCTGCTTCCCCTGGCGGCGCAGGTGGCAGATGATGAATTACAGGATCGATGGGCCGCCCTTCTGGAGAGCGCGGCCCAAGGGCAGCCTGGTTTTCTTCCCTCGTTCGGCCAAACGCTTTCGCAAATGACGGCGGAAGAAGCGCGCTTCCTTGAGAAGATTCACCATGAAGTGCACCGGAAAGAGCGAGAAACTCCAGTTGCGCTGGATGAAGAATCGTTGCTCCACCTGTTCGATCCTTCCATCGGGTCGTTCTTCTACGCTCTTTATGCGGGAACCCTGTCGGTTCAGGCCTTGCCCGAAGGCTCCGCTGATCGTTTAAGCAGCGAAAAAGGACTCTCGATGATCCAGGATCTGGAGAGGCTTGGGATCCTTGTGAAATCTCCGATCGAGATAGGTCCGGGAGAATACATCGATGCGCCCCAATCGATGGGATTGAGATATGCCGGAATGAAAATTCTCGCTCGGCGTAGTCCGGAACATGATCGCGTACGATTTCAGCTGAGCTCCTACGGAGAGAGTTTCCTCAAAGCGGTGTCTCGCAACCAACGACGGCGATCCGGCAGAAATTTAGACGATCGAGCGTGACTCATCCGCCCTCTAGCTGCATCATCAACTCTTCCCATTCCCCGGTGAACGACGCGAGTTGGTTGCGCAGATTTTCGGCGAGGCTGGTAAGGCGCTGGGTCTCTTCGGCGGAGACGTAGATGCCGAGTTGCTGCTCGGTATGCGCGATCGCGGACTCGATGCGCGGGACTTCTTCTTCGAGGAATGTGCAGCGGTCTTCCATCTGTTTCTGCTTGATGGGATTGAGGCGGCGGGGTCTTTCTTTGGAGCGGTCGGAGCCGTTGCTGGACTCGAAGCCGCCTTCGATGACGATTGTGTCAGACGATGCGTTCACGGGTGTGGCGGCGGTTTTTTTGTCCCGTTCGGATGGATTTAAATGCAGGTCCTTCGACTCCGCTGCGCTGCGCGCGGTTCCGCTCAGGCTGACAACGCTTGGGGCGGCGGCCAGCTCCTCTTTCTTGCGCAGATAGTCTTCGTAATTGCCCTCGTAGGTAAGGACGGAGCCATTTTCGACTTCGAGGACGCGGGTGGCGAGGCGGTCGATGAAGTAGCGGTCGTGGGACACGAAGATCACGGTGCCGGAGAAGGCGGCGATGGCTTCGAGCAGCACGTCTTTGGCGCGCATGTCGAGGTGATTTGTGGGCTCGTCGAGGAGGAGAAAGTTGGACGGCGAAACGAGAATGCGCGCCAGCGCGTAGCGATTGCGCTCGCCGCCCGAGAGCACGCCGAGGGGCTTGAAGACATCGTCGCCGGAGAAGAGAAAGCAGCCCAGCAGCGAGCGCAGTTCCGATTCAGGCACCTTGAGGGCGGCGCGGCTGATGTCGTCGAGCATGCGCATGTCGCCGTCGAGGACCTTGTATTGATCCTGCGCGAAGTATTCACTCACCACGTTGTGGCCGAGACGCACGCTGCCCGAGGTGGGAAGCTCGACGCCGGTCATGAGCTTGATCAAAGTCGACTTGCCGGCGCCGTTGACGCCGACGAGGGCCACGCGATCGCCGCGCTCGATGTTGAAGCGGACATGGTTGAGCACGCGTTTCTCGCCGTAGCTTTTCGAGAGCGCCTCGGCTTCAACCACCATGCGGCCCGAAGGTGGAGGCTGGGGAAACTTGAAGTGAATGACGGCTTCTTCGTTGGGAATCTCGATGCGTTCGATTTTTTCCAGCTCTTTGATGCGGGACTGGACCTGTTTCGCTTTCGTGGCCTGGTAGCGGAATCGGTTGATGAAGGCTTCGAGGTGCTCGATTTGAATGCGCTGATTGCGAAACGCGGATTCGAGCTGGGCGCGGCGGTCATCTTTCTGGGAAAGATACTTGGTGTAGTTGCCCTGGTAGATGGTGAGGCGCTTGTTCCAGATTTCGACGGTGCGGTCGATGGTGACGTCGAGAAAGTAGCGGTCGTGGGAGATGAGGATGTAACCGAAGGGATAAGTCTTGAGATAGTCCTCCAGCCAGTTGCGGGTTTCGAGATCGAGATGGTTGGTGGGCTCGTCGAGGAGGAGCAGATTGGGCTTGGCGAGCAGCAGTTTCGCGAGCGCAATGCGCATCTGCCAGCCGCCGGAGAACTCATCGGTCTGGCGGGGCCAGTCCTGTTTGCTAAACCCCAGACCTGTCAGCACGGCGCCGACCTGGGCGTCGAGCGCGTAGCCGTCGAGGGCGTGAAAGCGGTCCTGGATGAGCGAAAAACGTTCCGCGGCGGATTCGTATTCGGGGCTGGCGTGGTCGAGTTCGGTCAACTGCCCGGCGAGGCGTTCGATCTCGCGGGCCATATCGCGCAGGTCGTCGAAAACGGTGAGGCATTCCTCGAAGATGTTTCGACCGGCGAGCCGCAAGCCTTCCTGGGGTAGATAGCCGATGGTGATGCCGCGGGTCTGCTGCAGGGCGCCGTAGTCGAGGGTTTCGAGGCCGGCGAGCACCTTCATCAGGGTGGATTTGCCGGTGCCGTTGGCTCCGACCAGGGCGGTCTTCTCCCGGTTCCGGATGAGCCAGTCGGCCTCGAGAAAGAGGACGCGCGGCCCGAAGCGCTTGCCGGCATTTTGCAGGGAGATCATGCAGGTCTTATTTTCGCAGAGGCGCCGGAAACCGGCTTGGTCAGTATCTGCGCGAACGATGCTGTCGTCCGGGGCCGGGTGTCTTGACGAGGTCGTTGCCGAGGACGAAGGAAAACCAGAAAGGTCCCAATTGGGGATAACCTGGCCCAGAACGCTCTACCTGGATTCGCATCTTTCAATGCAGCACGATGATACAATGTATCTACAGCAATTGCACATCGAGGTCATCATGCGATCACGACTGTTGAAGTGGGGAAATAGCCTGGCGGTGCGGATTCCGAAGCCGGTTGCGGAGGAAGCCAACCTCAGGGTGGGAGATGCGATTGAAATTGAGGTCGACGCTGAGGGCTCAGTCCAGCTTTTGCGTATCGGAAACGTCCCGACGCTCGCTCAACTCGTCTCCCAGATCACTGTCGAGAATCGATACTCGGAACTGTCCGCCGGCCCCGAGGTTGGGAAGGAATCCGTCGAATGGTGACATCGTATATTCCTGAGGCGGGAGACATCGTGGTTCTGGATTTCGATCCCCAAGTCGGCCGGCAGCAGGCAAAGCGGCGTCCCGCATTGGTGCTGACAGACGTGAGATATAACCGCGCCAGCGGATTGGCAGTCGTGTGCCCGCTCACGAGCCAGCGAAAACCTTATCCCTTTTCGCTCCCGGTCACCATCGGAAACGTCGAAGGAGCTATTCTGGTCGATCAGTTGAAGAGTCTTGATTGGGCAGGTCGCAACGCAGAATTTCACTCCAAGGTCGCCCCAAGGACTCTTGCCACGGTACGACAGTATGTTGGCGTGCTTCTCTCTATTCCCGCGGTTCAACGCGACTAAGCCATGTGATGTGCAGGGGCCATCTTTCGAGAAGGGACGTATCGGGGACGACACACCAACATCGCAAAACCAGCGTAGCTCTGGCCAAAGTACGCTGTCGTCCTGAGCGTAACGAAGGATCTACGGTTGCTTGTCGTCACGTCACAGATGCCGCCTCGACTACGATATCCCAATATTGAGTTCTGCTCTCGAAAGGTCAGGTCTCCCTTGCCAGCGACCTCAGTTACTCCGTTCCTGTCGCTGTGGGCTTCGGCTCTACTCGCTGGATTCCTGTCCTGCCCGGTATCTCTTCATTCCCAGATCCATCCGCAAGACATTACTTGTGAAAACGGAAGCGGCGAATACAGTTCCCGATTCTTCACGGGGACCACAATCAGCGTGGGACCTTTACGCAAAGAAGCCTTCGCGGAACGAGCGTGTGCTGCGAAGTTAATGTGGGGCTCGGACGAAATCAC
>DASXGD010000341.1:0-11397 GCA_036489245.1 Occallatibacter sp.
GAGGGTGCCATTGGTGAAATCAAAAGCGGCGAGGGCGTTGCGGCCCGCGAGCTTGGCCTGTGCGGGCTTCCAGTGCAAGCGGCCGGCGATCATCAGGTGCAGCACCAGCCAGAGATCGCCTTCAACGCCGATGGCGATGCGCTTGCCGACGCGGCGGACCGCGCGGACGGTTCGGCCTTCGGCGCTGCTGAGCGGTGGATCGACAGTGCGCAGCAGGAAGACCGAACCGAGGCGCACGCGTTCGAGCGTCTGGCCGAGGACGCGTTCTTCGATCGCCGTGATGTAGGCGGTGATGTCGGGGAGTTCCGGCATTGATACGCAGGATAACAAGCCGGTGAACCGCACTGCGAAGGAGTCAAGGTCAGGGGGAGGATTGTGGCTTGCTCTGGGGGCGGCGGCCAGGGTGGTTGGGGTCGGTGAATTCGAGCAGTTCGATGGGCGCGCCGTTTTCGACGATGAACGCGACGCGGACGCCGTCGGATGGGCTGTTAGGGGGGATCAGGATTTCGCGGCCAGCAAGCTCAGAGGAGAGATCTGCCACTTCAAACGCGACGTGCGGAACCTGCCGGACGAGATCAGGGACCGCTGCGTCGGCTTCGAAACGCATCCACTCCACCCCGAATTCGCTTTTCTCGTGGCTGACGACAAAGACTTTCAGGTGTTTCAAGTGGGTCTCACCAGGCCTCGCTTCAGTCGTGGGAATTCCGATGTGATGGTAGCGGCGCATGGTTTTTCGCTCTCCGAGGAATTGGCACAAATTCTACTTGAAACTCCCCGCCCGAAGGGTGGAATACTCACTAACGGAGAGCGCCCTTCCATTTCAGGCTGAACCAACACAGGGCTGTTTCCGGGTGGACGACGATACAGACATTTCGGGCGAATCGGTCTAGAATCAGCGCACATTCGAAGTGAGCGCAACATGGAATCCGTACGATTGTTGCTCATCGCACGGCTACTTCTCTTCTCTACCGTAGCTCGTTCAGCCGGCGGTTGATAACACGGTGCGGTTCGCTGAGGCCGACAGCACCTCTGAACCATGAAGGAGAATGAATATGAGTTTGAAGATGACTACGCGAGAGGTGAAAGACATTATCATCATCGATCTCAGCGGGCGCCTCACGATGGGGGAGGCATGTGCGGCTATTCGCGATGAGATACATGACCTGATCGGGAATGGAACCCGGAAGGTTGTGTTGAACCTGGGCGACGTAAGCTACATCGACAGTGCGGGGCTTGGCGAATTGACCGCTGCCTACACATCGGTCAAGAACCGGGATGGCCAGTTGAAGCTCTTGAATTTGACCAAGCGTGTTCATGACCTGATGCAGATTACCAAGCTGTACACCGTTTTTGATGTTTACGACGACGAAAAGACGGCGATTGCATCGTTCGGTTCTTAGACCCCGAACGAATGGTGCTACCGTTACCGCGCCCGGGAAACCGGGTGAGGCAGGATGCCACGGCGAGTATGCGCTCTGAAGCGTAGAGTGGTGGGTGGGGCGGTTCCCATGATGATTCCACCTTCAGGCAAAACGATGCTGCGCTTTGGGGCGGCAAGCCTGCTTTTGGCGATGACGCCTCTGTATAGCCAGCAAACCGCAAATCCATCGTTGTTCCCCGCCGATTCCGACAGCGACGGGCTGAGTGACGCATTGGAACAGCGGCTGCTCGATCAGTTCGCACCGAAGTTCATGGTGGGGGAACATGACTGCTCCATAGGTCCAGCCGAGTTTGAGCCCGAAGTACAGAGGCCCAGCGTCCTGGCGGATAACGGGACCATCTACGGCCAGGTATTCCCGTTCAAAGACGCGACCGATCGTGGCACGATCGCGGAAATCCATTACTACCATTTGTGGCGAAAAGATTGTGGAGGTCACGGACATCCGCTCGATGCGGAACATGTCGCAGTCCTCGTCCGCGCTTCGAACCCGGACCTCGAAACGGCAAGCTGGACAGGGGTCTATTGGTATGCGGCGGCCCATGAGAATACAGTCTGTGACGTCAGCCAGATTGCGCGCGCGGCAACGCTCGACGCAGAGGATCACGGAGCCACGGTTTGGATCTCGCCGGGCAAGCATGCTTCCTACCTGAATGGCTCGCTGTGCCAGCGAGGGTGCGGTGCTGACCGATGCGAAAACATGGTCCCACTTCAACCGACGGCCTTGATCAATCTCGGCGAGCCGCAACACCCCATGAACGGCGCACTTTTTTACCCCTCCAAGGAATGGCCACTCATGGCCAAAATGTCGACGACTGACTTTCCCGCTGCTGCGGTGGCCCGCCTCAACCAGATTCCGGATGCCGATATCGCCTGGTTTAACCCCGGCCGGCATCCCGCACAGGGTGTCATTGCGGAAAGCAGCATCACAGGACAGGCGATTGCCGGGAGCGGGCGAAACACCACGACCGCTATCGCATTGGCCGCCAACTCGACTGAAGACGCTCTCTCAGCCGCCAATGGTTCGACCGGTGAAGCCATCTCGACTGCGGGCAATTCGACTGGGAACGCCTTGCAGAAGACCTGCGCGCATACCCTGCATGACCTTGGCACCGTCGCTCGGCACGTCGGAGATGCTTTGCATATCACTTCGACGAAGACAGCTGAAGCGCCGCGTTGAACCATCTTCGGAGTCTTCTATTCAAAGCAAGACGCGACGTTCCAGGCCCGTCACCGCACCGGCCACTCGTCGACCACAACTTCCAGATCATTGAGCTTCTGGATGGCGGCTTCGACGTTGCGCCGAACCACGGCGCGCTTTTTGCGGTCGGCGAGGGGGGATTCGGCGATGGCGACGACCCGACCGTACTTCCAGGCGGCGGGGGGCAGCGCGATCAGCGCTTCGGCGAGGTCGGCCTCGTGGATCTGCAGCTCCTGGCGGCGCGCGGCTTCGGGACGCAGCAGGCCTCCCTCGCCGAAGGAACTCGGATTGGCATCGGCCATGGTGACCCGCAGGGTCAGGTAGTCTGTATCGGCACTGATAAAGGGGTTGGCCCACTCGCCGGGTTCATGGACATTGATGTAGAGGCTCTTGGTGGGAAGAGGAATTTTGGCGAGGGCGGCGCGCTCGCGGTCGCGCTCGGTAGCGGCGGCCTGCGCTTTTTGCTGGGCCTTCTCGGCCGTGTGGGCCACGCCCACCACGGCTTGTTCTTCTTTATGGCAGGCAACAACAGCCACGGCCAGAAGCAGCGCCATCGCTGCAAGCCCCTGCATCCGGGAACGATGAATCACGAGTCCAGCATAGCAGGATGCGTCATTCGCCCTTCCAAACGGGAGGGCGCTTGTCGAGAAAGGCGCGTGCGCCTTCGGCCTTGTCGGCGGTGGCGGCGAGCGTGCCAAAACGGGCCGCCTCACGCAGCAATGCCAGTTCGAGCGGCAGGCCAAGACCTTCGTCCACCGCGTGCAGGGTTTCGTCGACGGCAAGGGGGGCATTGGCGGCGATTTCCAGGGCGAGGGCCTCGGCGCGACTCATGAGTTCGGCGGCGGGGACAACCTCCTCGACCAGGCCGATGCGGAGCGCTTCCCGGGCGTCGATCACGGCCCCGGTGAGAAGAAGTTTAAGGGCCTGGCCGCGTCCCACCAGACGAGGAAGACGCTGGGTACCGCCATATCCGGCGATGATGCCGAGCTTCACTTCCGGCTGCCCGAAGCGGGCATCGTCGGCCGCGATGCGCAGAGCGCAGGCCATGGCCAGTTCGCACCCACCGCCCAGTGCAAAACCCTGAATGCAGGCGATCACCGGCTTGCCCAGCGTCTCAATGCGCCGGAAAATGGCCTGGCCGCGCAGGGCGAAGGCCCGGCCTTCTTCGGCCGTAATCGCAGCAAGCTCGCGAATGTCGGCCCCCGCGGCGAAGGCGCGTCCCCCGGCGCCGGTCAGAAGCACGACCCGGGTGCTCGCGTCTCGAGATGCGGTCTCGAATGCCGATTCCAGTTCAGCCAGGGTGGCGGTGTTCAGCGCATTGAGGGCTTTGGGGCGATCGAGTGTAATCACCGCCAGCGGCGGGCGACTTTCCACGCGGATATTGGCGAACTCCATGCGAGGACGAGAGTACCAGACGTGGTTTCCTGACGGGAAAAATCTTGAATTGTCATTGCCCCTCAAAAGGAAGGGGGTGGCTGCTCAAGAGCGCCACCCCGAAAGTCACAAGCCAGTGATGTACAGGCTTCAGGAGACAAGAAAAGGGTATCTCGCAGAAAGATCGATGTCTTGCGTCCTTCGAGGGACTCCGGACTCCACCCAAGGGTGGAGAATTTCAATGGTTTGGCCTCACGCAACAAGCGACTTCTGTGCATTCCGGGCCCTGGCGAATTAATTTGGAAGAGCGCATCCTTTTTCAACGAGTCCGAGACGGAACCCCCGGAAAGGCCGCGCTTTGATCCCGTGTTCCTCATTCACGCCAACCCGGTAGCTCGGCCGAGCCCTGTGCAGGCTCCGGTGAGGCTGCGCGCCTGCTGGATCGCATGCGGGCTGGTGGCGGCGCTTTTGCTCGCCGGAGGGGTTGGTGGAGCGGCGCTTGAGCCGTCAACTCCGCTGGCGAGTTATGGCCGGCAGACGTGGATGATGGAGAACGGCCTGCCGCAGAACACGGTACAGGCCGTGCTACAGACGCGGGACGGTTTCGTCTGGCTGGGCACCGAAGTGGGGCTGGTGCGGTTTGACGGCAGCGCGTTTGAGGTCTTCGACAAGACATCGACTCCGGCACTGCCGGGAAACGACGTGCAATGCCTGGTCGAGACCCGGGACGACGCCCTGTGGATCGGCACCAGCGAGGGGCTGGCGCAATGGAAGAATGGCGCCGTGAAGTCTTTCACGACCCAGGATGGCCTGCCGGGAAACGATATACGCGCGCTGAGCGAGGATGCATCGGGCACCTTGTGGGTCTACACCGACGAGGGGTTGGCGCGCCTGGGCGGGCAGGGGCGGTTTGAGAGGAGCGAGGAGTGGCGGCCGGGAATGCCGATCGCAACGCTGACCGGCGGAGGCGTTAACGGGGCGTGGGTCGATACTCCTCCCCATGCCGGGGATTGGAAGCAGGCCGCGGTGTGGGCCGGCTTGTCGAAGGATGACTTGTGGTTCCTGGTGAATTTCATCAACGGGGCCACCGGAGTGGGCAACAAAAGCACGCTGGTGCTGGGAGGCGGAGAAGAGGGAAAGACGCGCCTGACGGTGGGCCGGGAGTTGCCGGGGAGCCGCATTCAGGCGCTGCTCGCCGATCACCAGGGAACGCTGTGGATCGGCACCAATGGCGGCCTGGCGCGCTGGGCCGGGGGGAAACTGGAGCGGCTGCCGGTCACCGATTCGCTGGCCGCGGCGTCGGTGCTGGCGCTGATGGAGGATCGCGAGGGCAACATATGGGCGGGAACTGAAACGGGCGGCCTGCATATCCTGCGCGACCAGCGTTTCAAGTCCTATAACTCGCGGGACGGGCTCCCTTCGGACAACATCACGACGGTGGTGGAAGACCGCATCGGGGCGCTGTGGGTGGGAACCAATGGCGGGGGGCTGAATGTGCTCCTGACCTTTGAGTCGGGCCGCAACGGAATGGGAACCTACACCGTGCGCAAGGGCCTCCCCAGCGATGTGATTCTTTCTCTGGCGGCCGCTCCCACCGGCGACATGTGGGTCGGAACTCCGGACGGCCTGAGCCGGATTCGGCAGGGGCAGGTCAGCACCATTACCTCCGCGGACGGGCTTCCCGACGACTTTATCCGCTCGCTGCTTGTGGATACCGACGGATCTTTGTGGATCGGCACGCGGCGGGGGCTGACCCACTGGATCCGACCGCTCGAAGGGGTCGAATCCGGCATGCGCATGGAGACCTTCACGCAGGCCGACGGGCTGGGCAGCAACCTGGTCGGCGCCATGGTGCGCGATACGGGCGGCGATCTCTGGATCGCGACCTTTGCGGGCCTGTCCCGCCTGCATGAAGGCAAGATCTCGAACTTCACAACCAACGATGGTCTTTCCAGCAACGTGATCACGGCCCTGCTGCCACGGGCCAAGGGCACGCTGCTGATCGGGACTCAGGATCACGGCTGGAATCTATGGGACGGGCAGCACTTTTCGCGGGTGACCCAGGACCGGCTGAAGAACACATCGATTCACGCCATTCTGGACGATGGCCACAACCATCTCTGGTTCGCCACGGGGAACGGGATCGCGCGGTGCGACTGCGCGGGAATTGCCGGGGCGATGGAAGGGGTGGATTGCCTGAACTGGATCGAGTTCACGACCGCAGATGGACTCATCAGCCGGGAGACCGCGACCAACAGCCATCCTTCGGCCTGGCAGGGCCGCGACGGCCGCCTGTGGTTCGCGACGCCCAAGGGGCTGGAAATGGCAGACCCGGCGCGTTTTCCGGTCAATTCTGTGCCGCCGCCGGTGGCCCTGGTGCGATTCGCGGTGGATGATGTTTCGCAGCCGCTGGGTGGCACAAACAATTCGATCCGGGTCCCCGCCGGCCACAATCATTTTCAGTTCGAGTATGCGGGGCTGAGCTTCGTCGCGCCGCAGAAGGTGCGCTATCGCTTCATGCTCGAGAATTTCGATCACGGGTGGACCGAGGCAGGATCGCGGCGCACTGCGTATTACACCAACATTCCTCCCGGCCGCTACACGTTCCGCGTGCAGGCAGCCAACAACGACGGGGTGTGGAATACGCAGGGCGCGGCCCTTGTATTTGAACTGCGCCCCCATTTCTACCAGACGGTGTGGTTCTTTGCAGCATTGGGCGCGGCCATGGCAGCGCTGGTGGTGGTGCTGCTGCGGATGAGGCTGGTGCGGGCGGAACGCGAATTTCGCGCCGTACTGGGAGAGCGCAATCGCATCGCCCGCGAGATTCACGACACCCTCGCGCAGGGCTACGTCGGCATTTCGGTGCAGCTGGAAGTGCTGAGCGAACTGCTCAAGCAGAACAAGCCGGGGGCGGCCGTGAAGCACCTGGACAAGACACGCGAATTCGTGCGCGCCGGACTGGCCGATGCGCGGCAATCCATCTGGTCGCTGCGTTCGCAGGATGCGGGCGAAACCATGCTGCCGGTGCAGATACGGCGCATGGTCGAGCAGGCGGACGGTCATGGGATAGAAGCCAGCTTCAGCATTTATGGCGCGTACCGCGCCATGCCGCTGGTGACGGAACGCGAGATTCTGCGCGTGGCGCAGGAGGCGATCCATAACGTGAAGAAACACGCCGCGGCGCAGAATTTGACGGTTCAACTGGAGTACAGTCCAGCCGAGGTGGCGCTGGAAGTGCGGGACAACGGATGCGGGTTCGCCGTGCAACCTGTCTCGAGCAACGGCAAGCCGACAGAGTCCGGGGGACACTACGGGCTGACGGGCATGCGCGAACGGGCGGCGGTAATCGGCGGCAATCTGGAAATCGTGAGCGTGCCCGGCGTGGGAACAACGGTTCGGCTGCGAACACCCACTCCCAAGGGAGTGAAGGAGTGACTGTGACACAGGAATCGATTCGCGTGGTGGTCGTGGAAGACCATCACGTGGTGCGCCAGGGGCTGGTGGCGCTGCTGAATGTTGTCGAGGGACTGGAAGTGGTGGGCGAGGCTGCCGACGGGGTGGAAGCGATTACCCAGATTCGCAAACACCAGCCTGCCATCACCCTGATCGACCTGCGCCTGCCGCGATTGAGCGGGGTGGAGGTGATTCAGCGCATCCGCATGGAGAACCCGCAGGCGCGTTTTATCGTGCTCACCACCTACGACGGCGACGAGGACATCTATCGCGCTTTGCAGGCCGGCGCGCGGGCCTACCTGCTGAAGGGCATGACCAGCGACGAATTGATTTCGACCATCCGCACCGTGCATGCCGGCAAATCGCACATCCCGCCGGCGATCGCGCAGCGCCTCGCCGAGCGCATGGGTACCGAAGAGCTGACCCCGCGCGAGTTCGACGTTCTGGAACAGATCGTTCACGGCAAGAGCAACAAGGAGATCGCAACCGAGTTGGATATATCGGAGGCCACGGTGAAGACCCACATCAACAGCCTGCTGGGCAAACTCGGCGTTACCGACCGCACGCAGGCGGCAACCGCGGCCATCCAGCGCGGGCTGGTCACCCTCGAATCCCTCAGAAAGCCGAAGCCATGAGAACCGCGAAGCGCTTTGCCGCAGTTGCGAACCTGTTTTTGCCTGGTTTGTTTTTGCTGATTGTCTCCACCGCGATGCAGGCACAGAAGGGCACCTGGCGCCAGGCCACGGATGCAGAACTGGCTTCCCTGCTGCCCTCGCGCGCGCCGGTGGAGAAGGAGCACATTGAAACCGAGATGCGCACCGCTTCGGGCATTGTGGATGCGCGGGGACGATACATTGCGGGGGTGGTGCTTCTGACGGCGGGCTACTCGGCCGACGGCAAGTATTCGCACTATCTCCTGGTGCAGGCGCCGATACGAATTGGGGGAATCGCGCTCAAGCCGGGGGAATATGTCTTCGGATGGGATCGCGCCAAGTCCGGCGACGCGCTCAGCGTGCGCTTCCATGTGGCCGCGACGGGCGTGCTCGTGGGCACCGCGGAGGCTCATCGCATGACGGGTTCCACCCGTGTGGAGAGTCTGCACATCTGGCCCCCGGGCGACAAGCCACTCATGCAGATCGGCCGGTTCGGGCTGCCGTATGAATTAGTGGACAGTGAACAGTGAACCGTGGACAGTGAACTGGGCACCGGGATGGGCTACCGGCCGATCGCGATGACGGTGAAGGAGCCGGGGTTGATGGATGGGCGGGGATGGGGGCGGTCGGCGGTCGGAGCCGGAGGCGGACCGAACTCCGCGGTGACGACATACAGGCGGTCCGTGGAGGGATCGTAGGTCATGGTACGGGCGCCGCGCTGCGTGGGCAGGCTCTGGATGGTCTTGTAACCAGGCGAGGAAGCATCAACAACGGAGAGGACGCCGTCGCCGGAAGAGGCAAAGGCCAGATTGTGAGCCGGCGAATAGTTGGCGGCGTCGGGTCCGTCGCCAATGGCGGGCGTAGCCAGGACTTTGCCGCTGTTGGAGTCGACCACGGCCATCTTGTTGCCATCGCAGACCGGGAACAGGCGGTGTCCGGCGATATCAAAGGCCAGCCCGGAGGGAGAGTCGCAGCCGGCAGGCCACTCCGCGGTCAGTTTGCGGGCGTGCGCGTCGAGGCGCACGATTTCGTTTTTGTCCTCGATGTTGTCGAAGACGGTTCCTTTGCCGTCGACGGCGGGAAACTCGGGTTTGCCGGGCAGGGGAATGGTGGCGACCACTTTGCGCGTCGCGGCGTCGACCACGGACACATCCTTGCTGCGGCCATTAAAGGCCCACACCGTTTGCGTGGCAGGCTCGAAGACGATGCCGTCAGGATTAGTGCCGACCGGGATAGTCGCCACAGTCGCGAGCGAGCTGCGATCAAAGACAACCACCGCGTTTCCGCCGCCATCGGAGATGTAGCCGAACTTGCCGGCGTTGTCGAGAGCCACGCCGTGCGTTCCATGCAGCCCGGTGATGGCGCCGATGGGCTTGCCGGTCTGGGAGTCAATGACTTCTACGCGCGGGCCATGGGTGATGTAGAGGCGCTGGGCAGATGAGTCGGCCAGGAGGTAATCCCAGCCTCCCTCGCCGCCGAGTTTCCAGTGATCCAGAATGTGATAGGGCTGCTGGGCAGCGAGGACGGCGGGCACCGCAAGAACGAACGCGAGTGCCGCTGCGGCGAAAGTGCGCGGCGAGCAAGAAGAACAAAGGTCAAGAAAGCGCATGTCGGGCTCCTGGTTGGACGGGTGAAGGATCACAACTCCGCGAAACTCTGACCGTAAAGACGGGATGGGCGGGACTCAGGACGCAGTGGAAATGGGATGTCATTTTCCGTTCATCGATGCGGGTGAGATCGCCGACCATCCGGCGCAAGGGTGATGCAGTAACCTCAAGGAGCAGATCAAACCACCCTGGGATCTCTTTGTGCGCATTGTTCTTTCGAATATTGGCACGTTTGGCGACACCAATCCGCTGATTGCGATTGCGCTGGAGTTGAAGCGGCGCGGGCATGTACCGGTTATGGTGTTGCCGGCTCTCTATGAACCGAAGATCCGGCCGCTGGGGCTTGAGTTCCATGCGGTGCGGCCGGACATCGATCCGAAGAACCACGTGCTGGTAGAGATGACCTACGACGTGAAGCACGGGACCGAGTACGGGCTGAGGGACTTTCTGTTTCCGTCGCTGCACGAGACGTATGAGGACCTGATGCATGCAGCCACTCAGCCGGAGCGAGCTGACCTGCTGCTACTGGGCGAACTGAATTATGCGGGACCGCTGGTGGCGGAGATCACGGGAATTCCGTGGGCAAGTTACGTGCTGGCGCCACTGTCATTTTTCTCGGCGTTCGATCCGCCGGTACTGCCACCTTATCCGCGCCTGGCGCGCGCCGACAAGGCGGTGCCGGGGATGGGGAGGGCCATTCGGAGACTGGCGCGATTCACGACCCGCAAGTGGCCTGAGCCTATCTACGAATTGCGACGCGAACTGGGACTGGAGCGCGGCGCGAATCCGCTCTTCGATGCCAAGCACTCGCCGTACCTGGTGCTGGCGTTGTTTTCGCGGGTGCTGGGAGTGGAACAGAAAGACTGGCCGCCTCATACGCGGATCACGGGCTTCTGCTACTACGACGCGGATGCCGGGAATGCGAAACTTCCGGCGCACCTGGAGACGTTTCTGTCGAGCGGGCCGGAGCCGGTGGTGTTTACGCTGGGATCGGCCGCGGTGAATGCGGCAGGAAAGTTTTATGAGTACTCGGCGCGGGCGGCGATGAAGGCAGGTGTGCGCGCGGTGCTGCTGATCGGTACGGATCAGCGCAATCGGCCGAATCAACCGTTGCCGGAGTCGATTTGCGTGGCGGAGTATGCGCCGTATTCCGCCCTTTTTCCGCGCGCAACACTGGTCGTGCACCAGGGTGGTGTGGGCACGACTGCGCAATGCCTGCAGGCGGGCAAACCCATGCTGATCATGCCCTACTCGCACGATCAACCCGACAATGCACGTCGCATGCGGCGGCTGGAAGTGGCACAGGTGATCCGGCGCAGCGAATATACGCCGCTGCGCGTGGCGCGCAAGGTGCGCACTATGCTGGATGAACCGAAATTCGCGGGTTGCGCGCAGAGCGTAGCCAGAATACTGGCGCACGAAAATGGAGTTCGCGATGCGTGCGATGCGCTGGAAGAACTCTACGCGAGGAGGCGGAATCCACGTTGACATCCATCGCAAACTATTCGAATTCGGGGCGGCGGGGTGAGTCGACGATGAGGACGCGGCCATCGGAGAGGGCTTTGACGGAATGGCGGGCGCCGCTCGGAACCATGGCCGCAATACCCGGACGAGCGATGTGAGCCACACCGTCGATGGTCAGCTCCAGCTCACCCTCCAGTACTTAGTAGA
>DASXGD010000140.1:0-7382 GCA_036489245.1 Occallatibacter sp.
AATCGCGCAGCTGGGCAAAAGCTTTCCTGGCGCGACGGTGCTGTCGGCATGGCCGGTCACCGATGAGCTGCGTCGGCCCGAGCTGGGCTACGTCCGGCAGCCGTTCGACGTGTATGCGATTGACGACTTCTCCGCTCCGCAGATCGCCCGGGCCGCCGAGGAGCCGGGCAAGTATTCGGCGGCGCTGGTCTTCTCGACGAAATACGATCCGCCCCGCCCGCTTCTGAGCCTGGGCCGGCGCAGCGCGGCCATCGACGAGCGCTACTTCGGCCTTCATCACGATCTTTCGCCCGCGGCGATTGCGCGGCAGCTGGGGGGAACGCTGGTATGGTATCGCGAGGACCCGGGCCAGGGGCAATGGATCGGGTTGATCCGGTTCAACCGCCAGTTCGAAGCGTCGCTCGATTGGCTCGCCGCCCAGTAACCCTCCGGAATGGAGCTCGCAACTTATAATCAGAGTGCCGTGTCCCTTCATTTTTCATTGCGTTTCCACCGGATTTGGCGGTTTGCTGCTTGTGGGAAGCTGGCCGTTGTCCTGATTCTGGCTGTGGTTGTCACCGCCCGGGGGCAGAGCGCGTCGCAAGCGGCCGGTGCCGCCAACGGCAAAGGCAGCATTCTGCTGGTTCTTCCGTTTGACAACCGCACGGGTCAACCGAGCCTGGAGTGGATTCGGGAGGCCGCGCCGGCGCTTCTGAGCAGCCGTTTTGCCTCGGCGGGATTTGCCCCCATGGACCGGGCAGACCGCCTGTACGCACTCGATCACCTGGGATTGCCGCAGGGATTTCAACCCTCCCGTGCGAGTTCGATCAAACTAGCCCAGACCCTCGACGCCGACTGGATCGTGGTGGGCAATTACATCAACGATGGAACGGCCATCATTGCCGAGGCCCGGATCGTGGATGTGCCGCACATGACGATGGGGAATCCGGTGACCACGCGGGGCGAAATGCACGACCTGGTGGCGGTGTTCGACTCGCTGGCGTGGAAGCTCACCCGGCAGCTCAATCCGGCGTTCAACGTATCGCAGGAGACGTTTGTTGCCGCGGGAGCCAATCTGAGCCTCGAGGCTTTTGAGCAGTACATCCGGGGGATTACAGAGTCGGACCAGCCGGAACGGCTGCGCCACCTGCAACAGGCAGTGAAACTGAACCCCGGCTTTGCCCCGGCCTGGATGGCCCTGGGGCGGGAAGAATATCAAGGGCAGCAGTATGAACAGGCGGCGGCGGCTTTTGCCAAGGTGGGCAGCGACGATCCTGACGCGCTGGAGGCCGGGTTTTATCGCGGGCTCTCGCTGATGTTCTCCGGCAACTACGTGCAGGCGGAGGTCGCGTTTGCGCGAGTAGCCCGGGTTTTGCCACTGGCGGAGGTTCTGAACAACCAGGGCGTAGCGATCAGCCGCCAGGGACACGATGGCACCGCGATGTTTCGCCAGGCGTCAGAGGCGGATCCCGATGGGGTGGATTATCACTTTAACCTGGCCGTGAGCCTCAAGCGTCGCGGCAACGGGCCGGAGGCATTGGCGGAGCTGAACCAAAGCCTCAAGTTGCGGCCCAACGACAGCGAGGCCGGGAGTCTGCTGGCGGCCTGGAAGCAGCCAGGGACGGCCAACGCCGATCCACTGGAACGAATTGAGCGCACGTTTGACGAGGCAGCTTTTCGGCAGGCCGCCCTTATGCTCGACCAGATGGAGGCCACCCGGCTGGCCGCGCTCAGTCCCCAGGAACGGGCGCGCACCTTGTCGAGCCAGGCGAGGGATTATCTTTCCCGGGGTTTGCTCCTGGAGTCGGAGCGGATGTACCAGGCGGCGGTGGCAGCGGATAACACATCCGAAGAGGCCCACGCCGGCCTGGCCGAGGTGAGGGAACGCACCGGAGACGGGCCAGGCGCACGCAAGGAGGCGCAGGCCGCTTTGGAACTGAAGCCGTCGGCGACTGCGTATCTGGTGTTGGCGCGGCTTGATTTTGCCGCAAGCCACCTGAGCGACGCCGACCGTGAGGCTAGCGAGGCGCTCAAGCTGAACCCCAACAGCGTCGCAGCCCAGGAACTGTTGCGCCAGGTTGCGGCCAAACAGGGGCAGCCGCAGTAGGGCTGGAAGCGGTCCTGAAGGAGCAAGCCATGCTTCAAAACGTGCACGGTCTCGCGAAAGGGTTTTCTCCGAAGGCTTTCTGGATTGCATGCGGCCTGGTCGCGGGGTGGGGCTGCGCGGCTGCGGCCGCGGCGCCTGTGCAACAGCCGCTGGTCGAAGAGTTCGTGCTTGCGGATACAATCCAGCCGGTGACGGCCGGCCAGCTCGAACGCGCGATCGGGCGCGCCAATTCCGAGGGCGCCGCGGCCCTGCTTGTGAGGTTGGATACACCCGGGGGGCTGGTCGACTCCATGCGGGGCATGGCGGGCGCCATCCTCAGTTCCCGGGTGCCAGTGATCATCTATGTGGCTCCCGCGGGCGCGCGCGCCGGGTCGGCCGGGTTCTTTCTGCTGGAGGCGGCCGACATTGCCGCCATGGCTCCGGGCACCAATGCCGGTGCGGCGCATGTGGTCTTCGAATTCGGCAAGCCCGATGAAACCATGACGCAAAAGGTGGAGAACGACGCCGAAGCGTTCCTGCGATCGTATGTGGGACGGCGCAATCGAAACGTCGATGCGGCGCTCGCGGCCGTCCAATCCTCGAAGTCCTACACCGCCGAAGAAGCTCTCGAGAAGCACCTCATCGACCTGACCGCATCCAGCGATACTGAACTGGTGGCGGCTTTGGACGGCCGCGAGATCACCCGGCTGGACGGCAGCAAGCAGGTGCTGCACCTGGCCGGAGCGCGCATTCAGCGGGTACAGCCCACGCTGCGCGAAGACCTGCTCGGGTGGCTGGTCAATCCCAATGTCGCGTTGCTGCTGCTGGTGGGCGGCGCACTGCTCATCTACCTCGAATTCAACACGCCGGGCACGATTGTTCCGGGCGCGCTGGGTACGCTGATGGTGCTGCTGGCGGTGTTTGCGCTCAATCTGCTACCCATCCGCTATACCGCGGTTTTGCTGCTGCTGGCCGCGATTGTGCTGCTGGTGCTGGAGGCCAAATTCGGCGGCCACGGGGCCCTGGCGATTGCCGGCATCGCCTGCCTGACCCTGGGCATGCTCACGTTGATCGCGGCGCCAGTGCCGGAACTGGCAGTGAATCCGTGGATCGCGGTCGCGGTTAGCACGGCCTTCGGGGGAATCACGGCATTCCTGGTGCGGCTTGCGGTGAAGGCGCGGCGAATGAAATCCCGGCTGGGCGTCGATGCGCTGGTGGGACACCGCGCTTCGGCCATGGAGGCGCTGACTCCCGAAGGGCACGTGCTGGTGAATGGCGAAATCTGGCGGGCCGTCGCCAACGAAGCTGTGGCCGCTGGTACGCCTCTCGAGGTGATCGGTTACGAGCACTACCTGCTCAAGGTAACGCCGGTTGAACCGCCGGCAGCCGGGGCGTAACAAAGGGTGGAGTACAATCCGTGCTGAACTCCTGAAAAGAGGAAAGGCCCATGTCCATTGCAGATCTGCCGATTCCGATCTTAATTGTCATTGCTATCGTCCTGCTTTACCTGCTTAACTCCATCAAGATCCTGCGTGATTACGAGCGTGCCGTGATCTTCAGGCTGGGCCGCGCATTGCCCACCCCGAAAGGTCCGGGCATCATCCTCGTGTTTCGGCCCTTCGACCAGATGGTGCGCATCTCTCTCCGCCAGGAGGTGCTCGAGGTGCCTCCGCAGGACGTGATCACCCGCGACAACGTGACCCTCAAAGTGAATGCGGTCGTGACACTCTACGTGGTCAACCCCAATGATGCCGCGATCAAGGTGGCGAACTATGTTTACCAGACCTCGCAGTTTGCGCAGACTACTCTCCGCTCGGTGCTGGGCGAGGTGGAACTGGATGAGCTTCTCAGCCATCGCGACAAGCTGAATCTGCGCATCCAGTCCATCATTGACCAGCGCACCGAACCGTTCGGGGTGAAGGTGATCTCAGTGGAAGTCAAGCAGGTGGACCTTCCCGAGCAGATGCTCCGCGCCATGGCCAAGCAGGCCGAGGCGGAGCGCGAAAAGCGGTCGAAGATCATTCATGCCGAGGGCGAATTCAGCGCGGCGCAGAGGCTTGTGGATGCGGCGGCACTCCTGGCCACCGAGCCCATTACCCTGCAATTGCGCTACCTGCAAACGCTGACGGAGATCGGGGTTGAAAAGAACACCACCATCGTGTTCCCGCTTCCGATGGAACTGCTGTCGCTGTTGAACAAGCTGGGTACGACGGCGAGCGCTCCCCGGACGGCGAAACCGGCGGAGAGCGACTAATTGAGCGGCGCCGGGTCTATCACGGCAGAGACCCGGCGTCCCGGATCGGAAACGGGCAGGCGCACTGCCAGGTCAAATTCTGGATTTGCAGTTCGCGTAGAATGTCGTTAACCAGAGGCAAATATGCAGCGAGGGTTTGGCGGATCGGTTTTTGAGCCGGTGCAGGAATCGGAAGAGAGTCTGCGGGCCGCCCGGGACCGGGAATTGACGCTTGGCCCGGCCATGCTGCTTACCCTGGGCGTGATCCTGTTCGCTCTTTGTGCTGCTTGCTTCGTGTTTGGCTACGCGGTGGGGCGCCGGAGTTTTGCGGAATCCGCCAGCGTGGCCGCGCCGCCAACAGCTGCATCGCCAGTCGTGGCGCAACCCGCCACTTCGGCGTCCAAGCCGTCGGCGGGGCAAAGCGGCGCGCAGCCCCAGCAGCCGGCTGCAGCGGCCGACCAGCCCGATTCGGCAGCCGCAGATTCGAAACCGCTTCCGGCGCCGGTGGGGGTTTCGGTCCCCACTGGTTCCAACGGCGGTGCGGTTCCGGCGGGGACCTCTCAGCCGGCGATACACTCAGCTTTGCCCGGCCAGACCGCCGGTGCAGAAACTGGCGCGAGTACGGGCTCCGGAGTGCAACCGGCGCTCGCACCGGCCTTGGCAATCATGGTTCAGATTGCGGCCGTGTCGCACCCGGAAGATGCGGACGTGCTGGTCGGCGCTCTGCGCAAGCGCGGCTATGCCGTGAGCGCGCACCGCGATCCCGCCGACGGGCTGCTCCACGTCCAGGTTGGGCCTTTTGGCAATCGCAATGATGCCGTTGCCATGCGCCAGAAACTGCTGAACGATGGCTATAACGCGATCGTGGAGCCTTGAGCTTCGGCAGTTCGCTACTGATCCCTGTTCCCTTATTCCTGTTCCCTTATCCCTGTTTCTCCCATCCATTCCGGCAGCGCGGACGCGATCGCGGCGCGCACGGCTTCCATCAGTTCCTCGCGCGTTGAAAACCGTGCCGGGTCGAGCGGTTGGTGAAAGGTGACATACGCGGTGCCCGGCCGCACGCGGATACTTCCCTTCGCCATCATGTTTTCTGTGCCGTGGATCGATACCGGAACGCAGGGGGCGCCGGCTTCCATTGCCAGATAGAAAGGCCCTTTCTTGAAGGGCAGCAGGCGTCCATCGCGGGATCGAGTGCCCTCCACAAAGGTGGTGATGTGAATGCCTTTTTCGAGCACGCGCCGCGCCACGGCCACGCTCTCCTTGGCGCTCTCGACACGTCCATCGCGGTCCACCGGAACAAAGTTTCCCAGCTTCATGCCGTAACCGAGGACAGGAATCTTCATCAGCGAGCTCTTGACGAATGCCGAGGTGCGACCCGGAATGCGCGGGATGAGCGCGGGTGGATCGAGGTTGGACACGTGGTTGGACATGAAGATACAGGCGGTGTGCGGCGGCACGTGATCGAGGCCGGTGGTTTTGACGCGTATCTGCGCCAGGCGCAAGGCGAGCCGGACAATCCTGATCGACGCGTTGTAGAGCGGGGTTGCATTGCTCGTAATCATGGCCCAGGGAATAAACACGAGCGCCGCGGGGATGCCGAGCAGGACAATCGTGAACAGCAATACGAGCGAGGCGGCCATGAATTTAGTGCCTACGCGAATCTCGTTTTGAGGTGCGCGGGCAGTTTCTCATAGATGCCGTCGAATCCGCCATTGGACAAGATGGCAACGACGTCTCCGGGCGCAAGCTCCGGCACGACGGCCGTGATGATCGCGTCGGCATTCGCATGCAGCTCCGCTGGAGTGCCGGCTGCGTTCAGCGCGTGCACGACTTCTTCCGGGTGAAGGCGCTCGGGCTCGGGAATGCGCTCCTGCTGATAAACACCGGCGAGAATGACGCGGTCGGCGAGGTGCAGGCTGGCGACGATTTCACCTTCGAGTACCTTGCGGCGAAGCGTATTCGAACGAGGCTCGAGCACGGCCCACAGCCGCGACTCAGGATACACCGAGCGCAGGGCGCGGAGCGTCTCGCGGATGGCGGTGGGGTGATGCGCGAAATCCTCGATGATGGTGACGCCGCAGATTTCCGCACGCACCTCGAGGCGCCGCTTCACGCTTTTGAAGCTTGCGAGCGCAGACTGAATCGCGCTTGTGGAGATGCCTTGTGCGGCGGCCAGGGCAGCGGCGGCCGTGGCATTCAGAGCGTTGTGCTCGCCAGCGAGGCTCATTTCCAGCCCGGCCCACAACGCGCCGTCGCGCCATACTTCCCAGCGCGTCAGGCCGCTCTCGTGCCGCAGACTCTGAAGGCGCCAGTCCGCGGCGGCTGTCAAGCCGTAACGCTCCACGCGGCAGAACGCGCGCGCAACACATTCGGTCACGTTGGGGCTGCCATCGAAGGCCACGATGAGGCCGCGGCGGGGCACCAGGTTTACCAGCCGCTTGAATGCTGTTTTTACCGCTTCGAGGTCGGCATAGATGTCGGCGTGGTCGAACTCCACATGGGTGAGAATGAGCGCGTCGGGAAAGTAGTGCAGGAACTTCGGCCCCTTGTCGAAGAAGGCTGTATCGTATTCATCGCCTTCGAGAATGAAGGTCGGCGTGGGACGAAGGTGAAAGCTGGTGCCGAAGTTCTCCGCCACGCCGCCAATGAGGAACGACGGCTCGCGCTCCGGGTTTTCGCGCGCCGCGACCTTGTAGATCCACGCCAGCATACTGGTGGTGGTCGTTTTGCCGTGGGTGCCCGCGACAACCAGGGATTCGCGTCCGGCCAGGAACTCTTCGCGCAGCAGGGCCGCCATCGACGTGAAGGGAATGCGGTGGTCGAGCACGCGTTCGATCTCCGGGTTGCCGCGCGAAAGCGCATTGCCGACGACCACCAGGTCGGGTTTCGGATCGAGATTGCTCTCCGCATATGGCTCGAGGACCGGAATGCCGAGCTCGCGCAGTAGATCGCTCATGGGCGGGTAGGCCGCCTTATCTGAGCCAGTGACGCGGTGGCCATGCAACTGCAGCAGCCCCGCCAGGGAAGCCATCGCCGTTCCGCAGATCCCGATCAAGTGAATGTGGCGTGAAGGTGGTGTCATCC